>NZ_VXCS01000109.1:0-343 GCF_052850545.1 Pseudoalteromonas sp. 1181_04 | reverse complement strand
GTCGGGCTTTGACGCGTGGTATAACAACGACAAAACAGGCGCGGCGGCGTATCCGCCGTCAGTGATGTTAAAGATTATTTTGCTCGGCTATGCACATGGTTTGATCAGCAGCCGCCGTATTGCGAAGGCGTGTGAGACGAATATTTTGTTTATGAGTATGTCGGGGGACATCCAGCCGCATTACACATCAATCGCGGGTTTCGTGGCCAAAATGCATGAACAGATTGAGCCACTATTTACGCAAGTATTGATGATATGCGACGAAGAAGGGTTGATAGGCCGCAATATGTTTGCCATTGATGGCTGTAAGTTAAAGTCGAATGCGAGCAAAGAATGGAGCGGG
>NZ_VXCS01000108.1:0-345 GCF_052850545.1 Pseudoalteromonas sp. 1181_04 | reverse complement strand
CTCGTCAACAGGAACAATTGATTACATGGTTGCAGGTGTCGGCACCGAAAGTGGCAATGCAATTTGGGGGCGCTCTGTGGTATTTGATGATGAATGGGGAATACCGTCAGGGGCGATTGAGTGCTGCTATGGTGAAACAAGAGCGACAGTAAGTGTATACGATCAAAAATTCCCAGAAAAAGTCGCGGTTGAATGGTTAGATAAGTCTGAAAATAGAATTTACTTTGGCGAAGTGGCAATAGATAAAAATGGTTATAAGTTAGCTAAATCTCTCCCTTATTTTACGTTATCGACAGGTGAAGTATTTAAGGAAATAAAACCATACTTAATAGTCGGTATGGGTGA
>NZ_VXCS01000107.1:0-363 GCF_052850545.1 Pseudoalteromonas sp. 1181_04 | reverse complement strand
CCGGAAGTTTTATTAGCGTGACATTATTGAATGGTTTTACAGTATCAATAGTATGCTAACCAGCGCCATCAACGATCACGACGGCATGACGTCCTGCCTCCGTGGCTTTTGATATTAATTCCATGTGTTACGTCATGACGTCTTTATTGACGATAGGGCTGATCAGCGCTTCTGTTATACCATTACTTGGGCGCACTGCACCAAATAAGTATCCATACTCAAACTGCTGTTGTTTTGTTGCGCGGGGCCTAGAGCCTGTTTCAGCCCATAAGCATGTTATTTGATTTTGTTGCCCAAACCGTGCTTCATTTTGAAAGCAAACATCAATGCAACCTAAAGGTAGATGTCCAGGGGGGGGGGGCG
>NZ_VXCS01000106.1:0-387 GCF_052850545.1 Pseudoalteromonas sp. 1181_04 | reverse complement strand
AATTCAGGTGTTGTGCTGTTAGTCATAACGTAAGTGATTTATCAGAAACGAGCAATTGGAAAGATGCCAAAACAGTGGGAGTTATTGTTTCTTATAGGAAAGAAAAAAACAAAGTAAGCAATGAGTTATGCTATAGATACTACATCAGTTCAGCATATTTATCGGCGGAAGAACTCGCAAGATCTGCACGGCAACATTGGCAAATAGAGAATGGATTACATTGGCGTTTAGATGTCGGATTTAAAGAAGATGATTGCCGAATTAGGCGTGAAGGTGCAGCACCTGTATTTGCGGGGCTGAGACACATCGCATTTAATCAGCTAAAAGCAGAAACAAGCTTTAATAAAGGCATGCCCGCAAAACAGAAAAAAGCTATGCGCAGTACAG
>NZ_VXCS01000105.1:0-398 GCF_052850545.1 Pseudoalteromonas sp. 1181_04 | reverse complement strand
GATGATAGTGTAGCATTTGCTATGTGAAAGTAGGACATTGCCAGGCTCCAAATTTAGTCGAAGGACTTAAAACTTAATAATTAAAATAAGAAAATTGAAAAGAATTTTCTTGGTAACAATAGCGTTTTGGACCCACCTGACCCCATGCCGAACTCAGTAGTGAAACGAAACAGCGCCGATGATAGTGTAGCATTTGCTATGTGAAAGTAGGACATTGCCAGGATCTAATTAAAGAAAGCCCGACTAGCAATAGTCGGGCTTTTTTACGTTTGCAGGAAAGTGATTTAGCAGTGAGTTAGCAAGGATTATGTTGGCGGGAAAAGGCTGCGCCAATCATTTACTCTTATACGTATAATACCAATCGACTTAAATATTTAACCATTCTAGCGAGCTAAATA
>NZ_VXCS01000104.1:0-407 GCF_052850545.1 Pseudoalteromonas sp. 1181_04 | reverse complement strand
ATTGGCTCAGGAAGTACGTTCCTCTTGAGCAAGGTATCCCTCGCCATGACACAATCGCTCGTGTGATGAGTCGTATTGATATGACACAGTTTCAAGATTCTTTTTCTTCTTGGATGAAAGACTGCTCTAAATTAACTCATGGCGATGTAGTTGCGATTGATGGTAAGCGATTGAAAGGTTCATTTAATCAGTCAGATAGGCGCGATGCACTTTATATGGTCAGTGCATTTGCGTGCGAAAATGGTGTTGTTTTGGCGCAATGCCCTGTTGATAAAAAGTCGAATGAAATAACAGCGTTACCAGAGCTTCTTGAATTACTGGAGATAAAAGGCTGCTTAGTCACGATTGACGCGATGGGGTGTCAAAAATCAATTGCAGAGACAATAGTGGATAAACAAGCCGATTAC
>NZ_VXCS01000103.1:0-409 GCF_052850545.1 Pseudoalteromonas sp. 1181_04 | reverse complement strand
GCGGAGTTTTTCAAGTTAGTTGTCGCCTCAAGTTAAATTTTATGCCACCCGCATTTCTTCTTTTTTCTCAGGATTTAAATTTACTTCCTTAATTATTGACCAATCGCGTGATTTTCCTGACCAACGACCAGGGTTATTCAATCTAGCCGCATCGTTTACCTGCTGGCGCTTGGCTAATATTTCTTTATCTAAACCTAAGTGACACTGATTTGGCGTGACAAATTTTATACCGCTGTGCAAATGCTCGTTATTGTACCAATCTACAAACCCTGCCACCCATTTTCTTGCTGTGCTTATTTCTGCAAATGGCTTTTCTGGGTAGTCTGAGCGATATTTTAACGTTTTAAATAATGACTCCGAATAGGGATTATCATTACTCACTGACGGGCGACTAAACGACGGTACAATA
>NZ_VXCS01000102.1:0-416 GCF_052850545.1 Pseudoalteromonas sp. 1181_04 | reverse complement strand
TCTTATGTTGAACTGGTCATAAATATACTGAGCAATATCTTCCCCCATTAGTCTGCCTCCTTCTGAAGAACTTGCTGACTGTTTTACATAATCTGACAGTGTGTTTAGTTGTTGTAAGGTTAATTTAGCTGGACGACCTTTAATCGGTTTGTTGTTCAAGCCAGTAACGCCATTATTAAGGTAGTTTGAAACCCATTTATTGACACTGCCGCGCGCTGTATTTAGCCGCTTAGCAATATTCGTTCTGTTTTCACCCTCAAAGAATAATGAAACAGCAAGCAGGCGTATTCGCTTTCTCGCATTAGGCTCTTTACGTGATAAAGCTAAAAGTTGCTTGGATTTTTCTAAGTTCAATTTAGTAAAAGTAGATAAGTATCAGTGTGCTAATTAGATCACATAATTTGGCAGATTGGTAT
>NZ_VXCS01000101.1:0-418 GCF_052850545.1 Pseudoalteromonas sp. 1181_04 | reverse complement strand
ATACCAATCTGCCAAATTATGTGATCTAATTAGCACACTGATACTTATCTACTTTTACTAAATTGAACTTATAAAAATCCAAGCAACTTTTAGCTTTATCACGTAAAGAGCCTAATGCAAGAAAGCGCATACGCCTGCTTGCTGTTTCATTATTCTTTGAGGGTGAAAACAGAACGAATATTGCTAAGCGCCTAAATACAGCGCGCGGCAGTGTCAATAAATGGGTTTCAAACAACCTTAACAATGGAGTTGGATACGGCAACACTGTTTATCTAATCGTGTGTTTAGTGGTTATGAAGAAATAGTCGAACAGGTTTCGCAAGCGTGGAATAAATTCATTCCTGATCCTGATACGGTTAAAAGCATATGCTCTAGAGACTGGATCAAATTGACTTAATCTTTATGCAGACTGGTATCA
>NZ_VXCS01000100.1:0-422 GCF_052850545.1 Pseudoalteromonas sp. 1181_04 | reverse complement strand
TTGTCGAGCCACAGCGGGAGCTATGGTTGGTGTTTACGATCAAAAATTCCCAGAAAAAGTAGCGGTTGAGTGGTTAGATAAGTCAGAGAGCAGAATTTACTACGGTGAACTGGCAATAAATAAAAATGGTTATAAATTAGCTAAAAATTTACCTGCTTATGCATGGATAAGCACAGGAGAAGTAGA
Organism: Pseudoalteromonas sp. 1181_04; assembly: GCF_052850545.1. NCBI lineage: Bacteria > Pseudomonadati > Pseudomonadota > Gammaproteobacteria > Alteromonadales > Pseudoalteromonadaceae > Pseudoalteromonas > Pseudoalteromonas sp. 1181_04. The sequence continues at coordinate 236 of NZ_VXCS01000100.1, read as the reverse complement.
AGAAAATATCAGGCCTTATTTAATTGTTGGCATGGGGGATAGTGGCGAGATAAAAGTATGGTTATCAAATGCACGATCTGACAGAAATAGAACAGGCCGTGTATTACACGAGCTTGGCTCTGGGCAAGCACAGTGGCGTAAGAATAAGTAACTAAGCTATTCCTCAAGGGCAGCTTGAACTTAAATGGATATAGATTATGGACAAAATCATAAAATTACTTCTTATTAGCTTGTTT
>NZ_VXCS01000010.1:0-187388 GCF_052850545.1 Pseudoalteromonas sp. 1181_04 | reverse complement strand
CAAGTTTTACTCGACTAACTGATTAACTGATTAACTCTTGCAGCTTAAGCGTTGCTGTCTGCCGTCTCAGTGGGGTCGCATTATAGGGCGCGGCGAATTTTACGCAAGCGTTTTTTAAAGAAAACTATAAAAAACATGCCTTACGCTTGCTTTTTAGCCAAGATGCTTAAAAACACATCTAAAAAATAGATAATCGCTATTGTTCAATCCTTCTAAAATAGGGTTTCACATTCATATACGTTGATATTAATAACACTAGTATTGTATATATGAAATTTCATATATACACTTAATGGATATTGTCAGTCAGAATATTTAATTTACATGTCCCAAAGTAATAGCTCAAAGCAAAGTGTGCTCTTTCTGTGCACTGAGAATTCAGCCCGTTCACAAATGGCAGAAGTATTACTGAGAAATAAAGCGGGAGAGATTTTTGATGTTTATAGTGCAGGGATCGCTCCTAAAGATATTGATCCTAGAACAATTAATTGTTTGCAAAAGTTTAACTTGCCGATAACTGAGCTCAGCGCAAAACATATAGCTGAGTTTACAGATAAGACTTTTGATTATGTTATTACGCTATGTGAAAGAGCAAACAATGAATGCAGAGCTTATAAAGGCGCACTGTTGCAACTTGCGTGGGATATTGCAGATCCAAAAGTAATGGTAGGTTTAGAGCCCTTTGTCGCAACCCTCTATGAACTTGATAAACGACTGGATATGTTTATTGACGTACACGGTAATATTAATAACCTGCAATCACATCAGTATGTGCCACTATGTAGTAGTACCATCTCAGATCAAGATAACGAGTTATCGATAGATCCAGGCATATTTTATAAATGCTTAACTGATCAGATCCGATTAAAAACTTTAATGTTAACCAACTACTATGGCGAGTTATGTGTTTGCGAATTAATGGTAGCACTGCAAGAGCAAAGCCAACCAAAGGTATCGCGTAACTTAGCCGTATTAAAGAAAGCCGGCATCATTACAGATAGAAAGCACGGACAATGGGTGTTTTACCAAATTAATCCAAGATTGCCACAATGGAGCAAGACGATTATTAGTACAACCACTGAAAGTAATCTCCATCTGATCATCAACAGCCTTAAGCGATTAGCGACTATGCATAAACGACCTAATAAAGTGAGCTTTTGCAGTTAACGATAACTTTAATAAACACAGCACAATTTAACATTGGCTAACGTAATGAAGCGCTAGCTTTACCGCACTTACAACCCAACAATTAATCAGGATGTAATTATGACAGTAAAAGTAGGTATAAATGGTTTTGGCCGTATGGGCCGATTATCAATGCGCGCAGCATTTGATTGGCATGATATAGAAATTGTCCATATTAACGATCCAGGCGGTAATGCTGAAACATTCGCTCATTTAATGACGTTTGATTCAGTACACGGTAAATGGCATCACGAAGCAAGTCATACTGAAGATACTATTATAATTAATGGTAAAACAATTGCTTTTACGCAAAACACTAAAACAGAACAGACTGATTGGTCTAACTGTGATGTCGTTATTGAAGCGTCGGGTAAAATTAAAACCAAGGCACTACTGCAAGCTTACCTAGATCAAGGTGTAAAACGCGTTGTTGTTACAGCACCAGTAAAAGAAGAGGGTATTTTAAATGTAGTAATAGGTGTAAACGACCACCTTTATAATAAAGAGATTTACCCAATCATTACCGCTGCATCATGCACAACTAACTGCTTAGCACCAGTAGTAAAAGTTATTCATGAAAAGATTGGTATCAAGCATGGCTCAATCACCACCATTCATGACATAACCAACACCCAAACAATTATTGATGCGCCGCATAAAGACTTACGCCGTGCACGTTCATGCGGCACAAGTTTGATCCCCACTACAACTGGTTCAGCTACTGCAATAACGCATATATTTCCAGAGTTAAAAGGTAAACTAAATGGCCATGCTATTCGCGTTCCGCTAACTAACGCATCAATTACTGACTGTGTATTTGAACTTGAGCGCGGTACCACCGTTGCTGAAGTAAATAAATTACTTAAGGATGCTGCTGAAAATGAACTAAAAGGCATAATGGGCTACGAAGAACGCCCACTGGTATCTATTGACTACAAAACCGATCCTCGTTCCAGCATCATTGATGCGCTATCAACCATGGTGATCAACGACACTCAAGTAAAACTTTATGTGTGGTACGACAATGAATGGGGCTACGCGAACCGAACTGCGGAACTGGTACGTAAAGTTGGTCTAGCTGACAAGGAATAATTAACCGTGGATCGATTCACAGCACTCTCCCCACAAATAAAACAATATTTGATCATTACCGGTAATTACTGGGCATTTACTTTAACTGATGGCGCATTGCGGATGCTCGTGGTGCTGTATTTTTATCAATTAGGTTACAGCCCACTTAGTATTGCTATGTTGTTTTTGTTTTATGAAATTTTTGGTGTGATCACCAATTTAGTGGGCGGATGGCTGGGAGCTCGATTCGGCCTGAATAAAACCATGAACATTGGCTTAGCATTACAAATTGTGTCTTTGGCAATGCTTATGGCACCTGTAGATACACTCACCGTAATTTATGTGATGGCTGCGCAGGCGCTTTCAGGGATCGCAAAAGATCTGAATAAAATGAGCGCCAAAAGCGCTATTAAGTTACTAGTACCAAAAGACGCGCAAGGCCAGCTTTTCAAATGGGTGGCTATTTTAACGGGTTCTAAAAATGCGTTAAAAGGTGTTGGCTTCTTTTTAGGTGGCGTACTGCTGACTTTGCTAGAGTTTCATGGCGCAATGCTAATCATGATCTGCATGCTCACTATGGTTTGGCTATTTAGTTTATTCGCATTAAAAGAAGACCTAGGCAAAGCTAAAAATAAAGCCAAATTTAGTGAGCTGTTCTCCAAAAGCAAAGCCATTAATGTACTCTCAGCCGCACGAATGTTTTTATTCGGCGCAAGAGATGTCTGGTTTGTGGTTGCCTTGCCTGTATTTTTAGCCGCAACCTTTGGTTGGGATCATTGGTGGGTTGGCGGCTTTATGGCAAGCTGGGTGATTGGCTATGGCATAGTGCAGTCTTTTGCGCCTCATATTACAAACATAATGAGTACAGGAAAAAAATCAGTTCAGGTGCCCTGTGGCCGTAGCGCTTTTTTATGGGCCAGTTACTTAACAGCTATACCGGCCATTATTGCCTTAGCTCTGCATTTTGACTTTTATATACAAGCATCCGTTATTATCGGTTTACTGATATTTGGTGCGGTGTTTGCGATTAACTCATCATTGCATAGCTATTTAATTGTAAGGCTTGCTGATAGTGATGGCGTGTCACTTGATGTAGGCTTTTATTATATGGCCAATGCTATGGGGAGATTACTAGGCACTGTTTTATCGGGCTGGGTGTATCAACAATATGGACTTGAAGCCTGCTTATGGATCTCAAGCTGCTTTATTGCCCTAGCAGCACTGTTATCGCTGGCACTACCAAAGAGTAATCAATAGTCAATAAAATCAACTACTGGCAAGCTCTCAAAGCCTGGTTTAGCAAATAAATACCCTTGCATTAACTCAATACCTGCGGCTTTTAACCATGTATATTCTGCAAGGGTCTCAATCCCCTCTGCTAATGGGGTGATATTTAATTCACGAAGCATATTTAAGCTATGAGTCACTATTGATTGGCGTACTTTATCTGAATCGATATTTCGGATCAGCTCCATATCGAGCTTAATAATATCCGTTTGAAAATCGGCTAATAAATTAAGGCCCGAGTAACCAGATCCAAAATCATCCAGAGCTGTTGTAAAGCCTAGAGATTGATAATATTCAACCACTCGCTTAATGTGAGCACTGTCTTCTATTTTCTCAACTTCAGTAAACTCAAACATAATTCGTTGCGTCGGAAAGTTATATTTTTTAGCTGCTTCTAAGGTGGTACGAATACACCGCTCAGGCTTATAAATAGCATTGGGTAAAAAGTTAATGCTAAGCATAGAATCAACCCCTAACTTAGCGGCTAAAGCAATCGCTTTTATTCGACAGAACTGATCAAAAGTATAACGATTTTCTTCATTTACTTTTGCGATAACAGAATATGCAGACTCATTATTAATGCCTCGCACTAGAGCTTCATAGCCAAAGATAGAGCGCGTCTTACAATTTACAATTGGTTGAAATGCCATAGTAAAATCAAAGCCTAGGCCTTCTAAATCGGCACAGTCATTACACGATACCTTTTCACATTCAGTTAGTTTGTCATTCATTCAGCACAACCCATTTTTGTCTATTTTTTCATAGTAGTAGAGTTAAAAGCGAAAGCCAACCTTACTTTAACTATTGCATATAAAATCAAGTTCACTATGCAGATATTCCTTAACGCTGCACTTTGAAGAATAGAAAGTATATTTCAAGCCCCCAAATATGGAACGCTTAATGCATTTATTTTTTAAACCAAATAACTTGTCAACTTTTTGCCGCACGGGACACGCAATGAATCTAACAAATATACCTTCATCACTTCTTACAGATCCAAACTATTTAAAGCAAACACAAGCAGGCACACAGCAAACAAATGACAAAGAAAAACTAACTTCTTCCACTGAAGTGGAGAATAGCGATGAAAACACTGCTGAAAATAAAACTGACAACGATGAGACTGTAGAAACTACACAGCAACAAATGATTAAAAACATTAAAGAACTACAAGAAAAAATACGCGCGCTTGAAGCTGACAGCAGCCTTACCAAAGCAGATCAACAATCACAAAAAGCTGAATTACAAAAAGAGTTAGATCAAGAACTTGTTTCAATCCAACTTAGCGTAAAAAAGAACGTATCAACTTTGATGGGAAGTTTATTTTCGTCAGCAGGCAACACCAGCTCAGGTTTATTGTTTAACTATAGTGCTTAGAATTACTTTCTAACTAACACTCTCAAAACTAAAAAAGTCCCATTGCGGGACTTTTTACTAATTATTTTTGGATAGCAGACGCTTTATTTACAAGCTGCACTTGAGAGGTAATAGCGCGATCAATAACTTGGCTATAAACTCGCTTCTTCTCGCTTGAGCTAGAATCTAGCACAAAATCTGAAAGCTTAGAGTTTTGCGTTGGCTTTGGCTTTATTAAATTTGAAAACATAAACACTCCTAAAGCTCGTTTTTTGAGCTGGATGGTGATTCTATCAGGCTCTGTAGATCTTCTCTAGTGAATTTTTCATCTAAATGATGCTCTATTGCCTGAACATTATCGTGATAAAAACGTGTTTTGCCCTTATTATTTTTAACTAATAAATCCACTTGAATTTGACTACCGAACTTGAGCTTAAGTTCCCTTATAACCTCCTGAGAAGCAAAGAACTGATCAATAAAGGTATCAGCTAGAATTCTACGTCCCTCTAGCTTTTCTCTTGCCTCAACGAACTCCCAAGCCAGCTCTGGTTTTTGATATACAAACAGAATTAGTACTTGCCTTTCCTTACGGATAGAGCGTTCAATATTCTTTTTTGCAACATCATAACTTGCCAAAGTTCCATCTAACAAAAAAGACTGCTTGTTTTTAAACGCATGATCAAGTGTTCTCTCAACAATAAAAGATACAGCACGATGAAATAAATACGAGTTATCACCTGTATAACCAGGTATAAGCTCTCTTAGTTCATCAGGATCAAGCCTTAATACATTATCAGCTCCAATTTCTTCCAAAAAGGCTTTTGAAGCTTCAGTTTTACCTGCACCAGGCGAACCAGCCATGAAAACAGAAACTGGCCTTGTATCGGGAGGAAACTGGTTTTTGTCTGTTAACTCGCGAGCTATACGAGTCCTATTACTTTTAGCATAGCTTATTGCCTGTCGTTCTAGTTCTTCTGGTGCCATATAAAACCTTAATCATCTCTATTCATTATGTCACTTAAGTAGTTATTCGCAAGTGATTCAAATTCAGAATATACCCTAGGGCTCTTCTCGTTTTTTTAATGGCAAAAAAAATCACACGAACTTTTAACAATAGCCAGAGTATCAGAGCGTAAAGCAGACAAGCGACCAGCTCTAGACTGCAAATGGCTTGGTCGAGAAGGTTGTATTTATACAGTGAAAGGCAAAGGCGGCCTAATCCGTGATGTACTAATACCGAATGCATTAGCTACACAGTTAGAAGAAAGGCGCTTAGCACAGCCTATAACGGTTCGTGATAGAGAAATTAACTATTTGCAACGCTACAATATTGGTGGAGGCCATAAATGGTCATGTTCATTTTCAAAAGCATCTAATCGCGCTCTATTTTTTTCTAATGGTGCCCATGGCCTTAGACATAGCTACGCACAAGAAAGAATGGATGAGCTAAAAAACTTGGGTTTAACTAGAGCTTTAGCTCTCGAAACTGTGTCGCAAGAGCTCGGTCATTTCAGGGCTGAAATTACTGAAGTTTATTTAAGGTAATACGTAATAACACTTAATTGATCAGTTTTTTGAGCCCAGCTTCATAAACCAGAAATGAAGTTACTACAGGCAATCCTAAATACCCCTTCAGACAGTAGCTCTCGATTTGACTTGATCAATAAGTGCTTATCTCGAACAACTTTAAGCCAGCAAATATATAAATCAAATAATTCATCTTTTGATTCCATTTGATTTGGAGCTTTTTCAATCTTAACCAATAATATCACCAACCCCTCAAGTATAGATATTATATTAAGCTTTAAGGATATAGCTAACCTAGCCGTTGATGGAGTGAGTACCGATAAGTCATTATCGCTTGGGTACAACTTTCCGTCTATAAAATCACGACGATACTCTGTTAGCATTTTCGAGATTTGATCTAAGCTAAGCCCACTGCTTTTCACTTTCTGATTAGCACTCGAGATCACTTCTTCAAATACACCTTCTAAAAATAACTCACTTTTCATTTCCTGAAGTTTTACTTTGAACTCTTCATTTATTTTTAATACTTCTTCAATGCTATTACAATTCTGATGCTTTTCAGCCCAGCTTAAACCTACACTAGATAACTTAAAGACAGTGTCATCACCCTCTATTATTTTCAAAGACCAGTGAACCAAATAAGCATCAAGTTTTGATGTTATATTTCGCTGTTGATGTGCAACTTTTATTGACTCCCTAAAATAAAAAACTAAAACCGCACTAATAGCAGCCCAAAACAATGTCATGTTATCTCCAAAAATACTGTAAAAGTTCAATCGTGTGCATATTCAGTCGCTACTTACCAGCCGCTCTTTATAATCAATAGAGTTTTTATGGACAACATAAAACATTGATTTCAAGGTAACATTAACTTGGGCTTGATATCTTTCACTTTTTAATTGCCCCTTCTCTAATTAAAAATTCTCTTGCTTTTGATAGTTGCACCTTATTTTTACCTGCTACTAAAATATCTTTTTCAATAGTTTGTAATTGTTGCTCAAGCATTGAGTTAGCTTCAGCTTGATTTATTTTCCCGAACTTAATCATTGCTGTACGCAGCAACCCTGCTGAATCAAGAAATAGTTTAATATTTTCGATTGCTTGATAAATTTGAATGGCATCAAGCTTTAAGAACTGCTCTTTATCTGAAAGGTACGAGCTAAATTGCTTAATAATTACAACAACATTTTTTAGCTTCTTCTCATAACGTTGGTAAAAGATAAGAGCATCTTTCGGGAGTTCAGCTTGTTGTTCAAATGTCAGATAAGTCTTTGTTAGGCTGTCAATATGAAGCTCTACTAATCCCTCAAAACCAACTATATTTTCGTATGAATGACTATTGTTTTCTCTAATCATATCTTCAAAAATAATTGATATCGCGTGTGAAAAAGTAAACTCATTTTCAGGGATCGGAGTGTCTACTTGAGCTTCTATTTTCTCAAAAAAAGATTGTAACCATGCATTTGCAGCAACCAAAAAACTTAACTGAGATACATAGACATAAGCAATACGATGTTCTAAGTCCTTTTTTATTTTATTTTGGGCTATAACTCTAACTTTAAAACTCAAGAAAGCTGATATTAGGGCTCCAAATAAACCACTTAGTATAGAAATCAGTAGGGTATAGCCATTATCCATATATTGCCTCATATGCTTTAACAGCCAATAAAATAATGACTGCAATGAATCCTTTTTAGTTAGCTCTATTAAAAAGAGACCAAATGCTTACTTTAAAGATATTAATTGCAATATCAATTAATATGATAGGACTATTTTTAATAATTGATTTATAGTAAAAAGTAGCACAGAGGTAGCACAGGGTAATTTCTGTTAGTAGTTATTTACTTGGAAAGCTTTTAAAAGTGGTGGCCCCTCCCAGACTCGAACTGGGGACCTAACGATTATGAGTCGTGTGCTCTAACCAACTGAGCTAAGGGGCCATTTTGTATTAGCTTATGTTTTAAAAAAACAAAGCTAAATTTTTGAAGCGTTTAACCACCTAAGCGACTAAAGCGGGTTGCAGTATAAAAAGTTTTTACTGGCTTGTCACTAGCAAAAACCTTTATTTTAACAATCAATAAGCTAACTGCTTAAATAGTAGTCGTAAAAGGTATAATTAAAGAGTTAAGCTATTACAACTCTCTGGATATTTAACGTTGTTGATATCCGTTAACTCATTACATACCCATAGTTTTTAACTATGTTTTGAGTTAGAGGAGATATCACTCCACTTCAAACCAAATTTATTCAAATATTTTTGCAAGCGACTAGAGTCGTTAGCTTGAGACTTAAGCGTGCGACTTACGTTAAATAACTCCCTGCCAGCTGATGCCATACTATTGTGACGCTGGCAGGTAGTAAGTACGTGGCTAAGCTGATTAATATCAAAGTTATCTAACTCTTCTATCTGAGTATTTTCAAGATAATCACAAAGGACAGTCGACGCTAACTTTTGATTTTGCGGATACCAAGCTTGCTTTAAGCGATCTATTTCATCTTTAACATCTTCTACTGTGATACGTGAAGAATCAGCCAATGTGCATAATCTTGTAATTGCAGAGCTCAAATCACGAAAGTTGCCAGTCCATAATGCCTCGTTTGAAGTGGCAAAACCAATGAAGGCATTTTTAGCTTCTTTATTAAATTGCACGCGATCCCCCATTTTTTTAGTATAGAGATCAACTTCGTAATCAATATTTGCTGGAATATCTTCTTTTCGATCTTTCAGTGCTGGTAATTCGTATGCCCACAGGTTAATACGAGCAAACAAGTCACTTCTAAAATGACCTTGAGCTATCTCTTTTTTTAAATCTCTATTGGTACCTGCAATTAACTGAAAATTGCTTTGAACAGGTGTATCGCTACCAACTGGGTGAAAAACTTTATTTTCAAGTGCATGCAGCAGCATTGCTTGCTCTTCTAAACCCAGCTCGCCTATTTCATCTAAAAATAACACGCCATCATGAGCGCTCAATAAAAAACCATCTCTTGCTTGCTGGGCCCCCGTAAAAGCCCCTTTCGTATGGCCAAATAACGCAGCCATGGCATTCTCGCCTTTTAAAGTGGCACAATTTACAGAAACCAGCGTGCCTTTTAGCATTGAACGCTTTTTCTTTAATTGAAATATACGAGTTGCAAGCTGGCTCTTACCCGCCCCAGTAGGCCCAGTTAAAAGCATGGGATCGTGTGAGCGAATTGCTACTTTTTCTATTTGTGTGATCAGTTGATTAAAGAAAATATTTTTAGTTTCTATACCGCCTTTTAAAAACTCCTTACCTTGCTGATGCTCAATATCAAACCGCGTAGCTAATTGATCATACTTAGATAAATCCAAATCGATGATCTGTATACGCCCTATAGATTTATTATTGTTATTATGATCTGGTGATGTTTGAATCAAACGCCCTGGAAAGTGCCGGCTTTCTGTAAGCAAGTAACTGCATATTTGCACAACATGCGTACCCGTTGTGATATGAAATAAGTAATCGTTTTTATCAGTATCAAAAGTGTAGTGTGAACACCAATCAAAGAGCTTGGCATACACTTCTTCAAAGTCCCACGGATCGCTAAAATTAAGCTGGTGCAACTGCACATTAGTTTCAGGAGAGACAGACTCAATATCCACTGCAACATTATTAGCAAGGCGACTACTGTGATTGTCATGCAGCATATGTAGCTGGTTAACGATAAGATTATCTTGACTACATAAACTTATATTAGGCCGCCACTTAGCCCATCGATCGACTCTCTTACCGACATAATCTAACTGCGTACCAATTAAGCTAACGACTACTGTATCTTTCACAACCGTATCCATATGGATAAAAACACTACACAAAACAATACAAAATAACGAAAGATCTATCAAGCGCAACAGCTAGAAATACACAAATTTAGTTAATTTAAGCCTTAAAAACAACAATTTAAAAACAAATAAAAATATTTAAACAAAACTGGCACATGACTTGTACTTACCTAGGAGTCTGATTAATTAGGTGTGATTCAAAAAGTCACTCTGGTGCGCTCAACACTGTTGCCGCGTATTCCCAATCAAACAACTATTAAAGTAGCTCAGAGGTAGAGCAACGGTTCATTGCCGTGTGCGAAGGTTCGAATCCTTCCTTAATAATACCCTTTAAAGGTAGCTCAACTGGTAGAGCAGCGGTTATACCGCCTGTTGTGGGTTCAAGTCCCACCCTAAATATAGATATAAAAACGTTAGTAAGTCGTTATTACCAATGTTTAGTAAACGCCTCAGGCGAATAAACGATGGCAAGCTGGATGCTCCCCATCGCTATGCAGTTTTAGGCCTTTATTAAACACGTATTTAACTCTTACTAACCCTTAATTTAAGGGAAGTAAAAACAATAAGGAATTTAAAATGTTAAGCAAAAAGTTGTTTCAAAAAATAGTCGAGATCACTGAAAACCAAAGAGTGCTTGTGTACAAAAATCAACAACTAATAGATGTACTCACACCTGGAAAACATAAACGTTGGGATTTTAAAAGTGAATTATCGTTTGAGTATTTTGATATAAACACGCTGTACTTTTCAGAACAAAATGCTGAAAGGCTGTATCGAAATAATCCACAGCTAAATGAACATATTTTTCACTGTAAGCTAAGTAATACGGAAGTGGGCCTGCTGTACGTTAATGACCTACTTGAAGGGATCGTCGCACCTAGCGAACAATTATATCTATGGCAAGACGCGGGTGATATTCGACTAGAGAAAGTATCTATCGACGAAGAAATAGCCCTAGATGATAAAACGCTTTTTTTAATTAACCGTGCTGGCGCAAATACAGCGTCACGTTTAATTAAAAGTGAGCGTACTGTTGCGGTTAAACCTATTGCGGATTTAAACATAGCAAAAGAGCACATTGGTTTACTGTATGTAAATGGTCAGCTATTAAAACAACTAACACCTGGTCATTACGGTTTTTGGCAATTTAATCATGAGATTGAATTAAAAACCTTTGATTGCAGAACGCAGTTACTCGAGATCTCAGGGCAAGAGATCCTCAGTAAAGACCGCGTAAGCCTGCGCATAAACTTAAGTGCCAACATTAAAGTCCATGATGCTCAGCTTGCAGCGCGAAGCGTTGATAACGTGAATGACTTTGTCTACAAAACTTTGCAATTAGCATTACGTGAAGCCGTTGGCACCAAATCGCTCGATGATATCCTTTTGGATAAGTTGTACGTAAATGAAACGGTAAAAGAGCTGGTTGCACAGTCTTTAACAGACATTGGTATCACCCTAGAGAATGTCGGGGTAAAAGACATTATTTTGCCAGGTGAAATGAAAATTATATTAAACCAAGTAGTTGAGGCGCAAAAAGCAGCAGAAGCCAATGTAATTAAAAGACGCGAAGAAACGTCAGCAACCAGAAGCTTACATAACACTGCAAAAATGATTGAAAACAACCCAACACTAATGCGTTTAAAAGAGCTGGAAGCATTAGAAAAAGTCGCCGAACGAATAAACAATCTGACCGTGTACGGTGGATTAGAAGGATTAATGAACGGCGCAGTAAAAATAGCCTAACCAGTAAGCGTTACGCAAAAATTAACAATGAAAAGAATTGAGGAAAACAAGAATGTGTAAAAATTATAACGTAATCGAAAACCAAGGTAGTGTACCAATTAAAGCGTGGACCAAAGGCGTCCCTTTTGAAGAGCAAGCTCAACAACAGCTAAACAATATTGCACGTATGCCCTTAGTGCATTCTCATATTGCCGTGATGCCAGACGTGCATTTAGGTAAAGGCGCAACCATTGGCAGTGTTATACCATCAGTAAATGCGGTTATTCCCGCCGCAGTGGGTGTTGATATTGGCTGTGGAATGGTCGCCACTAAAACAACTTTAACAGCAAGCCAACTACCTGATAACTTGTTGGCGATTAGACATGCTTTTGAGTCAGCAGTCCCGCATGGCAGAACTAGCAATAGAAGCAAAGCAGATAGAGGTGCATGGCATAACATACCCGATATAGTTGCGGGTGAGTGGCTAAAATTACAGGCGCGGTTTGAACTTATTTGTGAAAAACACCCTGCAATAAAAAAGAGCAATCACGTTAACCATTTAGGTACAATGGGGACAGGCAATCACTTTTTAGAGCTGTGTTTAGATGAGCACGATATTGTATGGATCATGCTGCACTCTGGCAGCCGTGGCGTGGGTAACCGTATTGGGACGTATTTTATTGAGTTAGCCAAAAAAGAAATGCAGCGCCATCAAGTCAATCTACCCGATATGGATTTAGCCTATCTTGAAGAAGGCAGTGACTTTTTTGATGATTACGTTGAAGCGGTTGAATGGGCACAAGACTTTGCCGCCAAAAACCGCGAAATTATGATGTTTAATGCCATAGCGGCATTAAGTAAGCAAATACCTGTAGCGTTCTCAACCCATGAACTTGCAGTAAATTGCCACCATAATTATATTTCGCGTGAGCATCACTTTGGTAAAGACTGCTTTGTAACACGTAAAGGGGCTGTTAGAGCCGAAAAAGGGGAAATGGGTATTATCCCAGGTAATATGGGCGCGCGCTCTTTTATTGTTCGTGGTTTAGGAAACCCTGAAAGCTTCAATAGTTGTAGCCATGGTGCAGGCCGGGTTATGTCTAGAACAAAAGCCAAGAAGGTGTACAGCGTTGAAGATCAAATTGCCGCTACACAAGGCGTAGAGTGCAGAAAAGATGCCGCTGTTATTGATGAGATCCCTCATGCATACAAAGATATTGAAAAAGTAATGGCAGCACAAAAAGACTTGGTTGAAGTGGTATATACCTTAAAACAAATAGTTTGTGTAAAAGGATAAAGATAATTATATGACCACAGAACTTATAAAAATAGATGGCTCACAAGGTGAAGGCGGCGGCCAAGTATTAAGAACCGCTCTAACACTCTCTATTTTGACCCAGCAAAATATTGAACTTTACAATATTAGAGCAGGTAGAAACAAAACAGGGCTATTACGTCAACACCTGACATGTGTTTTGGCGGCACAAGAGATTTGTGGTGCCAGTATTGAAGGCGTTGAACTTGGCTCAACGCATATTCGCTTTTCGCCGGGCAAAATAAAAGCCGGTAACTTTAATTTTGCCATTGGTAGCGCAGGCAGCACCGTATTGGTATGCCAAACAATTTTACCTGTATTGGCACTGGCACCAAACAGCTCAACCGTCACGTTTGAAGGCGGCACACATAATGGAATGTCACCTTCTTTGTGCTTTTTAGAACAGTCATTTTTGCCCATACTGAAACGCATGGGTGTTGATTGCCAGATTAAAACAACAGCACTCGGATTTTATCCTGCAGGCGGTGGAAAGTGGCAAATAAGCGTTCAACCAACAACAAAGCTTAAGCCAATTAAGTTAACTACTGCTGGTGCTCAATTTGCTGAACAAACGAGTAATTGCTCTTTAACGGCACTAGTAAGCTCACTGCCACCAAGCATAGGGCAGCGCGAAATTAACACAGCTAAAAAAGTACTCAATTGGCACGATGCACCAAGCCTTATGCAAAACGTGATCACCCCTGGCCCGGGTAACAGTTTTCAATTAGGTATTGATAGTGAAACGCATCGTTCTGTTTTTGAAGTGACGGGAGAAAAAGGGTTATCAGCGCAAAATGTAGCAAAACGTGCAGCAGGCAGAGTCAATGTATTTATTCAATCTCAAGCGGCGGTTGAAGAGTACTTAGCCGATCAACTATTACTCCCCATTGCACTGGCAGGAAGCGGCAGCTTTACAACAACTAAACCTAGCTTGCATACAATAACGAATATAAATGTTATTAAACACATATTAGGAAAAGAGATACAGTTAAAGCAATTAACACAGTGCCTGTGGCATGTTTCACTAGCACAAGACACTTAAGCAGGATTAAAAATACAGCGGTAAAGTAATGAATAATAAACTTAAAAAAGTCTACTTAGTCGGCGGAGCAGTGAGAGACTCATTACTAGGCCATCAGTCAAAAGACAAAGATTATGTTGTAGTAGGCGAGACACCTGCCACCTTAATCGCATTAGATTATCAGCCTGTTGGCAGTGATTTCCCGGTTTTTTTGCACCCAAAAACCAAAGACGAATACGCATTAGCCCGTACTGAACGAAAAAATGGCAAAGGCTATACTGGCTTTACAGTGGATGCCAGCACTTCGGTGACTTTAGAAGAAGATTTAGCTCGGCGGGATTTAACCATTAATTCAATGGCGATGGATGATCAAGGCAATATTATCGATCCTTTTAATGGCCAAGCTGATTTAAAAAACAAAATACTCAGGCACACTACCGCCGCTTTTGCAGAGGATCCCGTACGCGTGTTACGGATTGCACGTTTTCTTGCCCGTTTTGGTGAGCAATGGTCAATACACCCAGACACTCAAGCGCTTATGAACAAACTAAAAGAAAGCGGCGAACTTGCGCACTTAGTACCCGAACGTGTATGGAATGAGACCGAAAAAGCATTGAGCGAGAAACACCCGCAGTTATTTTTTCAAGCGCTTAATGGTTTAGGGCTATTTCCTGAAATTGAAGCGATGCAAGGTATCCCTCAACCTAAAAACCACCACCCTGAAGGGGATGTTTACATTCACACCATGCTGGTACTAAAGCGAGCTGCTGATTTAGGTTTTGATATTGAAACACGCTTTGCCGCCCTCACCCACGACTTTGGCAAAGCCTATTGCTATCAGCAGTATGGGAATTTACTTGGTCATGAGCAAAGAGGTATTAAGGTAATTAATGAATTTTGCGAACGCTTAAAAGTACCGAATAAATTAAAAGCGCTGGCAGTTTTAACAAGTGATAACCACACCCGCTGTCACACATTATTTGAGCTAACACCTAAAAAAGTACACAAACTCATTGTTGAAAAAATGAATGCGCTTGAACATCCACACCGTTTTTTACAGTTTCTTCAAGCGTGTTTATGTGATGCGCAAGGTAGGGGCGAAGACTTTGTAAATAAAGACTATCCACAATTCCAATTAGCGCAGTCACTATTAAATGCATTAAAGCAACTCGACAGAAAAGCCATAGTACAACAAGCAATTTCAAGAGGTAAAAGCGGCCCGCTAATTGGTGCAGCAATGCGAGAAGCGGAAATAAATTGTTTACGCGATTGCCTAACCGAATTAAAAAATAAAGAGTTACACCATGAAAATAAATAACCAAGAAAATACGGTAGATCAGCGCATCAACAAAGATATTCACACTGAAATACTACGCAGAATAAAAGCCGCAGAAGCTGAGCACAATGTTAAGGTACTTTACGCGATAGAGTCAGGTAGCAGAGCGTGGGGGTTTGAATCTCCTAACAGCGATTACGACGTGCGATTTATTTACGCGCACCCAACAGACTGGTATTTAGCAGTAAACCTTGAAGATAAACGCGACGTGATTGAATACCCAATCGTCGATGAAATAGATATAAACGGCTGGGATATTCGCAAAGCCCTAAAATTATTTTATAAATCTAACCCCGCGTTTATCGAGTGGCTACAATCACCCATTGTGTATGTAGATGACCACCACTTTGCAACAAAAGCGCGCGAATTACTGCCACTTATCGCGTCATCAACACGAGGAATTTATCACTACTTGCATATGGCTAAAGGCAATTTCCGTGAATATCTTAAAAAAGAGCAAGTCCCCCTGAAAAAGTATTTCTATGTTTTAAGGCCTTTATTAGCAATTATGTGGCTTGAAAAATATAACGAGCCGGCACCTATCGAATTCGATACTTTACGTAAGTTAGTAGCGGACAATACCCAGCTTAATCAGGCAATATCGGCACTGCTGGCATCAAAACGCGTCAGTTTAGAGAAAGAGTATATTAAAAGTGTGCCAGTGATTAATGAGTTTATTGAGTCAGAACTAGCGAGACACGAAAACTACACATCAAAATTTGAAACAAGAGACGTCGATTTTGAAGAATTAAATCAATTTTTTGTTGAAGTGCTTGAGTCCAACTAAGTATTACTCAAAGTAAATAAACATTAGACTCATTTAGGAGAACTGAGATATGAATGATTCAAAGAGTACTATTCGCCAAAGAGCAGATGAAATTAAAGCATACCAATGTAAAAATTTAATCGCGGTTCTAGAAAATCCTATGGATATTAAAAATATAGGCGCAGTCATTCGTAATGCAAATGCGCTTGGTGTTGAAAAGATTTATGTTGTTGATTCTCGACATTCTTTGTCTGATGACTGGGAAGAATTAAGAGGGCGAAAATCACTATCCAGAATCTCTGTCTCAGCTTCAAAGTGGACTTTTGTTAAACGCTTTAATAGTACAGAAGAATGCTTTGCGCATCTGCAAAAAAATAGGTTTGTATCAGTAATAACCTCTCCACACATTAAGGGTAAACTAAATCAAATCCTTCATGAGGCGGATTATACTCAACCGAAGTTAGCTGTATGGTTTGGTAACGAATCACGAGGTGTAAGTGATACAGTTGTAGATAACAGTGAGTTTTGTATTTCAATTCCCATGTTCGGTATGATTGAGAGCCTAAATTTAGCAACGACTACCGGCATAGTTCTTTATGAAATCACAAAGCAGCGCCGCGAATATCAAGCTAAATATAAACGGGCCCATAGAAAACCCTAGCAATGTCTAAATCGTAATTTCTATTGATAATAAAAAGTTAAATGGTAAATTGGTTTATCTTAAAAAACTTTCTTTAGCACCTAGCTAAATTAAAATGAAAATTTATCCTTTATTCGGTATTGGCAATATTACTTTCGGTATGAGTCAAATAGACGTTCAATCAATTATTGGTAAACCAAAACAAACAAAAAAACAGACTGCTAAAGAAGATGATTCCATACATGAAGTTTGGTGTTATGACACACTAGGTTTACAGCTTGAATTCGATTCATTCTATGAATTTAGGCTAAATCGTATAAAAATCACATCTAGCGACTTTTGTATTTATGGTGAGCCGCTTATTGGGTTACCAGAGGAAAAGCTTGTTGGGCTATTGCCAAAAGTAATATTAGATAGTGAATACAATGGTTATAAACAATACACCGTTTCGGATCTTAAATTAGAGGTTATTTTAGAGGATAAAGTTGTTCGTGAAACTACTTTAGAGCCGGATCCCAACGTAGAGTTTTTGAAGTATTGTTCAAAAAGTTTACAGCGTAGATTTACTTGCCAACGCATATTAAAAAACGATGTAAGACGTCACGAAAGAATAATAGCCGCTGGGCTTTACGTTATTGAAAAAGGCTTAACTGATTCTACTAGCCTTGGATTTTTACCATCGGATATAGAATGGTTTTTAGGAAGTTATCTTTCAATTAACCCTAAAACTAGGGATCTTTGGTGTGATGGAGTTGAACTGAATAAACTAGACTTCGTCACTAAAAATACAGCATCGATATATGCTACTGCTGATATTTTATCTTCAATTGATAATAGTGCTTATGACACATGTGAACTTCAAGGTTACATCACTATCTCCTCTAATGGTAAAAAGCTAAAAAACTATAACTTAAAATTAAAAAGACGAGAAAATGTCATCACTATAAATAAGTAGGCTAGTATTTCCAGCCTACTTTATTCAATAAATTAATTTAATAAAAAAAGGAGCCGTATTCAGACAAAATTACTCCTTTTCCGCCAATAATAAGCATTCTGTGACCTTCAGTAACTGAAGGCCACTCAAACTTATTTAACTGACTAGTAATAACGTCATCACCCACATTATGCTTTCTACTTTTGTTTTGACTACGTAGTGTGCTTTCTTTAACTTGCAGAGCAACAATCGTAATTAAAGCGCCGTAATTTAGCCCAAGATCACAAATAATTTGTCTAAAGTCTTTACGAAAATTGGTCGCATCCCAAACAATATTTTGCTTATTTGCTAATGCCGTTTTTAATCGTGATTTAGCTAACTGTAACATCTGCCCTCGATTTTTTTGGCAGTGCCTTTTCCCATTAAGCTCTTCACGAATATCATCTAATGAAACAACTTCAAATCCTGTTAAGTTTTGTGCAATCCAAGTAGATTTACCACTGCCGCTAATGCCACACATCACATAAAGATGGCTGTACTCTAAAGCACCTTGATAATTTTTCGCTAGGGCTTCTTCAACCATACTAATTTGACCATTTGCCAGCTGACGAATAGCATAGCCATTTAAATACGCTTGTTCTGCACGTGAAGATTTGACCTGAATAGGTTTTAAAATTGAGTGGGTTGCCTTAATCTCGTCCCACAATTTATACTCTTGCGCAAACATTTTAAACTGCTCCAACAAATCAATTTGTTGCGCTAGATCTGTGCATGTTCGCCCTTTCATATCAGCTAATTCAAGCCAATAAAGTAACTCTAAGTTGGCATTTAAAGAAAGGTGCAGGTAATCACTGTAACTTTGATTTTTAATCACCAAACGTTTTGGCATTTGATGAAAACCCACTAATCCAATAATGCTATTAATTGCTTTATACCCAAGGGGTAACTCAAGTAACTTAGTCGCTAAATAATTTGCACCTGCCTCCTCATGTTTTGGCGCAACTACACGTTCAACTCCCTCTATCAGCTTGCGTTTTGTAGTGATTGGCTTAGCAATATCATGCAATAAAGCAGATAAGATCAATACCTGCCTTTGAGCGCCTTTTATATGTTCAGCATCATTGACTAGTATTTCATACAATTGACTCAACACCATATCAGTATGAATGGCAACATCACCTTCAGCATGCCAGATACTGTCTTGCTCAGTGTCAGCAAACTGATACAGTAAAGGGAACACATCTCCCAAATACTCTACACACTCAGCAAAATCTGGTGAATGATTTAAAGCTAAACTGTCTAACCAAGTGGCTAATTTTTTCATCTTAGCCTCCCTTGTTTGTATTTTTAGTGCTTAACCCATTAGGGATCACGTCAGCATGCATCCAATGCTTATCGGTGATCACATGGTTGCTTCTCACCCACTTCGCGACACTTTCTTTGAACTGTGAATAATGAAAGCCATCAGCAAGCCTAACCACATAGCCTTCTTGGTATTGAGTATCCAATACTATGTCTTTTATTGTTTTTTCGCACCATAAGCCAACATACAACTCTTTTGGAGTGATCAGCCCTAATTGTGCAAAAAACTGTTTGCTGTCTTGCCAACTTAAGCATTCGTTGTTTTCGTTCCATAGCGAAAATGCCATAAAATAACTAGCTAATGATTCATAGCTAATCGAATGCCTTGCATATAGGTTTTCGCCACAGATACGCCATCCTTGCGGAATTTTGTAGCCTAGCTCCGCTTGCAACGCTTTTACCCATGTTCTTGATGGGTGAAAGCGACTATCAATCGAACGAGCATGTACAAAGTCACTGTAAATAGTCGTATTTTCGCCATCCATTTTTTCAGTAACAACAACTTGCTTATTTGCAAAGCAGCTTAAATTACCTTGGTGTATATCATCATCTGTTGCACCCGGTGACCAAGGTAAATGTGGGGTGCGAGGGTATTTAATTTTCATCATGTAATTCCAATTTTAAATATTATGATTGACTGTTAAATTCAATTTCTAATAGTTATAAGCACCGTATGACTGCCCTTTCAATACTGAAAAGACAAAAGTTAAACATGCAGTGCTGAGATGGAATTACATTGCTCTACCCTCTTACTTCAATTTACATTAGCGCTAAATAGCTGCCAACGCTTTGTTTTATAATACTTACTAACTCGTTATCCATATATTGGTATTCATCAGCAATATCTAATACTTGAATATCTTTATACGTTAATAAATCTCCAAATTGCGCTTTAAGTCTATTTTTGTGTTTTTGCTCCATAACAAATATGACATCAGCCCACTGCATCATTTTGGCATTTGCCGTTTTCTTTGCATTAGGGCTGGTGCCTGCTGAGCTAACAGCGAGCTCTGGGTGATTTTTCCATACTTGCTCACCCGTTGGGCTGCGCCATTGATTGCGACTACAAATGAAAAGTACATTTGTCACTTTATGCTCCTTCATTAACTGAGCAGTCATGTTTTAAAGCAAATTTTTCACCAGTAAATGTTTTTACAGGATTATCGCGCTCAACTTCCCAGTGCTGTTGCCAACGTACTGTTTCTTGCTGAGTCATTTTATCCAACGCTAGTTGCTCTAGCTTTTGAAACAACAGCACTCTCGCTAAACGCTTATTGGCATGTTGACTGCGCTCACTCTCAACACGTACCGAAATACCCGTTGCTGTGTGGGTGGCTCTGACCGCTGAATCAGTGGTATTAACATGTTGACCGCCAGCGCCAGACGCGCGACATGTTTGAAAAGTTACGCCTTTATCAAGCTTACTTTCATCAATATCGAACAGTTGCCCGCTAAAAAACCAGTTTTTACGTTTATGCTTAGGCCGATACTGACTTTGACATACCCACAACATAGTACCTTGCCATGACTGAGCTAATTGCTTAGCCGCGCTATTGGCTGTTGAATCAAGTTGCAATAAAACCGACTTTAAACATTCTCGTTCGGTTGCGCTAATAGCCTCAACAATCTCGAGTTCTATGCCTTGTGCGAGGCATTGTTTTTTAATCATTTTTAACGCTAAACTTACAGCTTTACAGCACTCAATAGGTCCTTGCCCTGCTGATAATTGCAGTAATATCATGATCAACAACCTCCATTTGTTTTGAAGGTTAAAACTGGTCGTAACTTAGCGACCACCTCTATTAACCCTGCATCAACCATGTCACTTATAACCGTTTCGCACTTTTTGTATGCTTGTGGGGCTTCGTCGTATAGCAATTCTTTATTACCACAAATAACTCTGCTGCCTAACGCTGTACGATATAAATCTTCGCGCTTATATTTATGACCTAATCGGCCATGGCATTCACCGCGCTGCCATTTTCGCCCCGCGCCGTGTGCAAGTGAAAATAAACTGGTATTGATACTTTCCTGCACTGTTAGATCATTACCACTTAACTCTGTAAATACAGGTTTTACAAGATAACTGTAATCGCCACGAGAGCCTGGGATCACTACATAGCCTTTATCACTCGGTGTAGCACCTTTTCTGTGTAACCAGCCATCGCAACCGTTAATATTTTTAGCCGATACTAAATTATGGTTAATATCTAAGGTACACTCACCATTGGCTCGTATAGCCTCTAAAAACAGCTTAGCGATCAACTCACGATTAAGCTCTGCAAAGCGCACCGCTTCATCATGCTTGCTCATGTAATCTTTAAAGTCAGCTTCACTTTCACATAATCCATCATGATTATGGCCCGCTATATGTTCAACCAATATCGATTGCCCTAAACCTCGCGAGCCTGAATGAACCAATAATTGAAGATGCTTTTTACTTAGCCCTAACTCATCTAAAGCACTTTGATTGTATATCTCATCAATCGCTTGAAACTCGGCAAAATGATTACCTCCACCAATGGTACCCAAGGCACTATCATAACCCTTGGTAGTAATATTTTTTGCCGCTTTGCTACTTTCTATGATTGAGGACCAGCTTTCGTCGAGTGGCAGCTCAATATCTGTAAATTTTTTGGCTAGTTTATCTAGATTTACTTTTGCTACTTTTGCTGTGGTTTGCCACAGCGCCATACCACAGCCAATATCGTTACCCACTAATGCAGGGTAAATTTTGTTGGTAGTGAAAAATGCAGCCCCGATAGGATACCCTCTACCTGGGTGTAAATCAGGCATGCCCGCAACGCGTTGCATACCATTTAGCTCTGATGTTTTGATCAGTTGCTGTATTGCCAGCCCTTCAATCCACGTATTTTTAGACGCAATAAGGCTCACATGTTCAGAAATTTTTTGGACGGATTTGCCCATAATACCAATTCCTTTTTCTTTATTAGAAAAATAGGATTAAAACGAAATTCGAATTGGCAGGTCTGGATCTATTTTGAAATCAAACGAAAGGAACGCGTTTAAACGCAATGCTTACCTAAATGTACTTAATATATAAATACGTAGCTAAGTAACCAGTCTCTTATCGGATAAGACCTGCAAAGGATGTTGATGTAAATGTCATAGTATTTTCTCCTTCACAGTTAGTTGATGAACCCAACACTTAGGATAAGTGCTGAATAATTGAACGAGCGCATATTAATCAGTTTTTGAACATAAAGCAAACAAAAATTATGGCGTGTTTTATGTGTTGCTATGTTTTATATCTGTGTAGTTATACGAGAGCTGTAAAACGAAGAGGTTCAGCAGTACAAACATAATAAAATAACTGTTCACTAATTAGCAGGAAACTTTGTGATTAAGTCAGGGACGATGGTGAGGTAAGGGTATAGGTTCTTCTTTGAGCTGAATTGGTTAACCCCATTTTTGTCAAAATAGCTGTCTTAACAAAAATTGCGCCTGTCCTTTTTTATTTCTAATGACTTCCGCACAGTAGTCACTTTTTATCTAACCATTTGTTCATTGCTTGATCGTAGGCGTCGGTTACTTTTGTTTTAGCACAAGTGGTGCCTACTAAATAACTATCTGGTAGGTCACTTTTTGGCATTACACCAGCTCCTATCGATACCTTTTTAAAGCAGTTATCTCCGAGGCGATAGATAGTTAATTGCATGCTTTGCTTTTCAACTTTTAATGGGTCTATGCTGGTTTGCTGGTGCTCCTTTGGCACAGTAATACGCAGTGGTTGTGCTAAAGCTTGTGACGTTGGAGGTGTTGATGGGAATGTATTTTGCTGTTGCTTTAGTATGCTCTTTAAACCTAATTTAAGGTCTATTTTTTTATAGCTGTTAGAGTCTGTTTGTGCCTTGGGCGTTACAGGCTTTATTGTTTTTTTAATTTTTACAATCGTGTTTGCAGCAGGAATAATTGGTTTTTCAAGCTTTTTCAACAGCGTGGCTTCGTCGTGCTGGTTGCTCTTCTTTTCTATTGTAGGCAATGACTTAGGCAACACCATACTAACCATGTATGCTTTAATTGGGGGAGTATCTATCGCTACAAATTTTGGGGTTTTAACACTCATTAATATTGAAAAAATTATCCCGTGGAGCAGTAATGAAATAATAAAAGGCCAGCGCCACGTTGTCACAATATTTGTTCCCTAAACAATAAGTGTTCCCTATAACACTAATTTAATATGACCACATAGGCGCTACAAAGTTCCTAATATTAACACTATGTTATTATTTTTCTTAGCATTGACCAAATATTCAAACTCTTGTTTGAAAATGGATGTAATAAGAATTATGCAACTGCTCATTATCAATAACCTTAAATCAGCTAGAGAAAATGAGCATGTTGTAGCATATCTCACTACGGGCAAACTTTATTGTCTCTGCACAAGCTAACAATACTGCCCTGCTGCGAAGCCGCAGCTCCACGCGTATTGAAAATTATAGCCGCCTAGCCAACCGGTTACGTCGGTTACTTCACCAATAAAGTACAGCCCTTGGGCTTTTTTCGCTTCAAAGGTTTTTGAGCTAAGTTCGTCGGTGTCTATACCGCCTAGAGTTACTTCCGCTGTGCGGTAACCTTCGGTGCCGTTGGGTTTAATTTGCCAGTTATGAATGTAATTAGCTAGCTCGTCAATTTGGCTATGGGTGAGCTGATTTACATTGCAATCTGGAATAGCTTTACTCTCATGCAGTATTTCAATAAAGCGTTTTGGCAAAATAGTCGCTAGGCTATTTTTTAATGATTTTTGTGCTTGGGTTTCTCGCCATGTTGCTAATTGCTCTGTTAAATCAAGCTCTGGTAACAGGTTTATAGTCACTGCTTGCCCTGCTCGCCAAAATGAGCTGATTTGTAATATAGCGGGGCCTGATAAACCACGGTGAGTAAATAGGATGTTTTCTTTAAAACTTGTGCCGTCTTCACTGCTGACGATACATGGCACGCTAATACCCGATAACCCTTCAAAGCGGTCCTTATCATGTTGGTGCAAGGTAAATGGTACAAGTGCTGCCATGGTCGGTAATACTTTTAAGCCAAATTGCTCAGCAATTTTATACCCTATTGGTGTTGCGCCTAGTTTTGGCATGGTTAAGCCACCAGCGGCAACAACGAGTGACTCACAGCTGTATGACTGTTGTTCTGTGATCACGAGATAGCCAGTAGCGGTTTTTTCAACGCTAAGCACTTCGTTACGCAGCGCAACATTAACACCCGCCCACTCGCACTCAGTTAGCAAAATATCAACGATATCTTGTGCGCTATTGTCGCAAAATAACTGCCCAAGGGTTTTATGGTGATACGCCAAACCGTGTCTGTCCACCAGCTCAATAAAATCATGCTGGGTATAACGGCTTAAACACGATTTTACAAAGTGTGGATTACCACATAAATAGTTTTCAGGGCTGGCGTTTTCATTGGTGAAGTTACAACGTCCGCCGCCGCTGATGAGAATTTTACGACCAGGCTTTTTGCCCATATCAAGCACTGTAACACTGCGGCCACGGTATCCTGCTTGTGCTGCACACATTAAACCTGCGGCTCCGGCACCGATCACTATTACATCTACTTGGGTCATTTGTTCATCTCATGAGGAAATTTTTGCAATTGTAGCAAATTTAAAAGTACAAACTGAGCGGTATTTCACTATTTTATTATTAACAACAAAGTCTGAAAAAATAAATGTTCACCTCGCTATTCTATAAATTAATTAATACTTTATAACCACTGTAACGGCATAATAAAAGTCATAAAATCGTATTTAGCCATATAAACATCCCGATATAACTAAAATAGAGACATTAATAATAAAACGTTATTTTAACTACTTTAACAGATCATTTACTTTTATTCCCCTTCACGACAATTCATCGTGAAGCTTAATAACAATCTAGGGATAATTATGACAACAAGAAAAACATTTAAAAAATGCGCTGTAGCGCTTACTGTGAGCGCGATATTTGCAGCGACATCAAGCATGGCAAATCCTAGCGAAGCAATGACACCATCTATTGCTGACATAACGACAAAACTACAAAGCCAAGCTCCTCTCGGTACACGTTTTATCATCAAATATAAAAATAACGCTGATGAAATGAGCACAATGTCGGCTGCTGAAACTAGCCCACAAATGATGAATAAAAAGGCCCAAGGCTTTGTTAAAAACTTTACTAGTAAAAAAGGAAAAGTTAAGGCGCAATATATCCGTGCAATGGCGTTGAGCAACCATCATGTTATGCGTGCAAATAAAAAACTAAGCGCTGACGAAGCCCAACAATATATGCAAGAAGTAATGGCTTCAGGCAATGTTGAATACATTGAAATCGACCAGATGTTAAAACCATTTGCAACGCCTAACGATCCTCGTTATGACGACCAATGGCATTACTATGAGCAAGCTGGCGGGTTAAACCTTCCAACTGCATGGGATACCGCAACAGGTAGCGGTGTAACAGTGGCAGTATTAGATACTGGTTATCGTCCACACATTGATCTTAATGCCAATATTTTACCTGGCTACGATATGATTTCGGATACATTTGTCGCAAATGACGGCGGCGCACGCGATAGTGATGCACGCGATCCAGGTGATGCAGTATCTGCCGGTGAGTGTGGTAATAATAACAGTGCACAAGGTTCAAGCTGGCACGGAACCCATGTTGCAGGTACTGTTGCAGCCGTTACGAATAATGGCGAAGGTGTTGCTGGTGTTGCTTATGATGCTAAAGTTGTTCCGGTACGCGTACTTGGTAAATGTGGTGGTTTAACATCTGATATTGCCGACGGCATTATTTGGGCTTCAGGCGGATCAGTTTCTGGCGTACCAGCTAATGCTAATCCTGCTGATGTCATCAACATGAGTTTGGGTGGCAGCGGCTCTTGTAGCTCAACAACACAAAACGCGATTAACCAAGCACGTAATAACGGCACTGTAATTGTCATTGCCGCAGGTAATGATAACGACAATGCTAACAACTATAACCCTGGTAACTGTAATGGCGTAGTAAATGTTGCATCGGTTGGTCGTAATGGTGGTCGAGCTTACTACTCAAACTATGGTACATCTATCGATGTTGCAGCACCTGGTGGTGCGCAAAGCTTTGCTAATGATTCTGAAGGTATTTTATCTACACATAACTCAGGTTCATCAAGTCCTTCAAGTGACAGCTATCATTACTCACAAGGTACATCGATGGCTGCACCTCATGTTGCTGGTGTTGCTGCTCTTATTAAACAAGCAAAGCCAACTGCAACGCCTGATGAAATTGAAAGCATATTAAAATCAAGCACTCGCTCATTCCCTGCCACATGCAATAACTGTGGTACTGGTATTGTTGACGCTGCAGCCGCAGTTGCTGCTGCAAGCGGTGGTACTACACCACCCGTTGGCGGCAATGAGTTACTTGATGGCCAAGCTCAAACGGGCCTAAGTGGCGCTGCGAGTAGTGATACTTTTTATACAATGACTGTACCAAGTGGCGCAAGTAATGTGACTTTCACTATGAGTGGCGGAACGGGTGATGCAGATTTATATGTACGCTCAGGTAGTAAACCCACTACATCAACTTATGATTGTCGTCCGTATAAAGGGGGTAACAGCGAAGAGTGCTCTATAGACAGCCCAACTGCTGGTACATATCATGTGATGGTACGTGGTTACTCGGCTTACTCAGGCGTGAGTTTAGTTGGTAATTTAACAACCTCTGGTAACACAGGTAATCCACAAGCAGGTGGTGGAACTGTATCTGATATTTCAGCTAATGCAGGGCAATGGAAACATTATACCCTTGATGTTCCAGCAGGAATGGCAAGCTTTACCGTAACAACGTCTGGTGGCTCAGGTGATGCAGATTTATTTGTTAAGTTTGGCAGCCAACCAACAGGCTCTAGCTATGATTGCCGCCCATATAAAAACGGTAACGCAGAGACATGTACGTTTAGCAATCCTCAAGCAGGAACTTGGCACATGAGTGTGAATGCTTATAAAACCTTTGCCGGTTTAACGCTTGACGCACAATACCAGCCTTAATTAGCAATAAGGCATAGGGTTTGTATTAAACTCTATGCCTATAAGTGCTATTTGCCAGTTCCCTTGGTAACTTTGGCCGAATGAAAGTTCGGCTTTTTTAGCTCTTTTTTAAAGCTTTTCAAGTACCGCTTCTGCGCGACTTACTGCAAACTCTTTATCTTGTTCAACAAATAAACCTGTGACTTGCTGATCTTCAACAATCATTGCATAACGCGTTGAGCGTACACCACCAAATGCAGCAGTGTCTTTATCTAAACCAAGTGCTTTGGTAAAGCTAGCATCGCCATCGGCAAGCATCTCGATTGCTTGAGCATTATGTTGCTCACCCCATGCTTTCATTACAAACGCATCGTTTACTGATACACAGTAAATAGCGTCAACGCCTTTGGCTTTTATTTTATCTGCTAGAGTAATAAACTCAGGTAAATGTGCATTTGAACACGTAGGTGTAAACGCGCCTGGCACTGCAAATAACACCACTTTTTTACCTGCAAAAAGTGTTTCATTGGTAAGTGTTTGCATACCGTCGTCAGTAAGCTGTGTAAGACTAACGGCTGGTAATGTTTGACCTTGAGAAATCATGATATTTCCTTTTAAAGTGATGGGTTTTGAACAACACCAAAATAGCACAAAAGCGCAACCAACCCTAACATCGAGTTGCGAGTAATTGTGCCTTTGCAAGCAAAGTTACAATCCTAAACTACTGCGAATAGTATGCATTTGCTGCTGTAAACGCTGATGAATATCAGCCACTAATAAACTGGATTCACTCACCTGCCCTTTCATACTTTGCATTGACTGGCTGAAGTTCTCTAACAATGAGTTTTGCTGCTTTGCCAACTCCATGGCATCAAAAGCGACTTTATTAGCATCCTGTGCATTATGAGCTACCCCTTCGGAGTTTCGTTTCAGCTCTTGGGCATTATCGGTTTGCAATTGAGCATCATCAGCTAATGCTGATATTTGCGTTGACACCATAGTTGAGTTTTCACTCAATAGATTGAGCTGGTTATTAATATCACTCAGCGAACCTTGTGTTTGCCGAGCTAACTTGCGCACTTCATCTGCAACCACAGCAAAACCACGGCCATGTTCACCTGCGCGCGCTGATTCGATCGCAGCATTGAGTGCCAGCAAATTAGTTTGATCTGCAATATTGCGGATCACTTCAATAACTTTCCCTACATCTTGTACACCACTGAGCAACTCTTGCAAGCTATGTAAACCATGCTCCACCCGCTGTTGTGTATTTGAGCTAGCACTGAGCATGTTTTGGGCAAACCCTAAACTTTGCTCCATTGCTGAAAACGTATGCTTGGCGTTATCTGCTACTTTGCCGTTTATATCGTTTACTTGCTCACCAATATGTTGAATATCAGCCAATAATTCTTGATTTTGTTCAACTTGATGATGACTGGCATCTGTTTGCTGACTTATCGTATGTAGATGCTCGCTCATTTCTTGCATAAAATCGTTAATCACCTTGAGCATTTGTGCACGCTCTTCAGCCTCTAACCGTTGACGCTCAATTAACTGGTTAAAGTAACTAGCTATTTCACCAACTTCTGTTTTTGAGTTACTACTTTCAATATTTTTTAATTCGTTACTTTCGATTAAAAATGCAAAGCCATCACGTAGTTGACGAAGCGGGGTTAATACTTGATTTCGCTGTACAAAGTAAACACCAACAGCCAATACAACCAACATGCCAATGGCAATGCAAAACACTACGAATACTCGCTGCTTTAACGTACCTTGCTGAATTTTAAGTTGCTGCTCAGCATTTATCACCGTGTCAGAAAGTGTACTGATCTGTTTGCGCAGAGCCTGTATGCCTGTTTGACGCTGCTGAGCTTGTGCAATGGTGTTCTCTAAATCACGTGGGTAGCGGTTCGGCCAGCTTCTTAGCTCTGCCTTAATTTCACCGGCTAAATCTTCGGCTTCTTCATCTATAAACAAACTATCTTCATCAACTTCACTCATAACGCCCAAGTTTTCAAGCTCGTCAATCTGCTTTGCTAAACGGTTTAAGTTAGCAATACTTTGTTGTAAGTTGGTTTGTGTGTCTTGATCAAAACTAAGCATTAGCTGATAAGTAAACAACGACAAATTTGTCACTTCGCGGTAGTAATCACTGGCAAGCTGATAATAAGCCTGCGCGTTAGTATTTTGTTGCCCTGCTTTGTTAGCATAACCAATCAAGGAAGATGCTGAGCCCGCCATTTGCCTAAGTGCATTATCAAGCAATGCTGTTTCATTACCTGAAAGTTTACCTAAAGCACGATACTTACCTTTTATATCAGTATCGAGTTGGCTTAATTGCAGATCTAACTGTTGTTTTAAATCAATTGGTAAAATGGCAAGTTGGGTGTCTTTTACTTGGCTAATTAAATCCGACGCTTTCCCTAAATACTGACTATCGCCCTGTGCTAAGTAATCTTCTAGTAAGCCTTTTAAATCAACAAGTATTTTATTTTTTAATTGATTATAAGATTGGTCTTGTTGTTCGAGTTTAACTAAGGTTTGACTTGCCCAGTACAAGGTTCCGCCTAACAGCAGGCTAGCCAATGCCAGCAAAATAGCCAGCAACCGAGTGAATGATGACACGCGCATGAAATTAAATTCCTTTGGGTAACTGCGCGTACACTATTAACTATTTATGACAATTTAATGAAAGCCGATATGAAACACTTATAACTTTATAGGAACAAAAATAAAAAATACGAATAAAGCTTCACACCATGGCGGCTTTGACATACACATCAAAGCGATTCTTTTTGGTTTTTATTTGCATGCTTGGCGTTTGGTTGTTTAAAAACGGTGCGTAGTCGGGGCGTTTAACTACCACTCGCTTGCTGGCAAGTGGGTAGGCAAATGCGAGTAAGTCATCAGCATCATTATCTGCGCCAACCAAGTCTTGAAACACCCGCATTTCTTTTTTAACCAGTGCTGACTTTTCACGGTGTGGAAACATTGGATCCAAATAAACCACATCTGGCATACTTTCGCATTGCGCGAGTAAGGTATGACTGGAGCCAAACACTAGGCTCATGTTTTGCTTCATCCACGGACCAATTTCATTATCGCTATAAGCACGTTGCAAACCATCATAAAGTAATGCTGCAACAACCGGATGGCGCTCATGTAAAATCACTTTACAACCCAGCGATGCTAACACAAAACCATCACGGCCAAGCCCTGCGGTCGCATCTAGAACAACGGGGGTCGCTCCTTTATTTAAACCAACCGCTTTGGCGATAGACTGCCCTTTACCGCCACCAAATTTACGACGGTGAGCCACCGCACCGGTAACAAAATCAACACTAATAGCGCCAAGTTTTGGTTCATCGGTTTTTCGTAAGCTTAAGCCTTGATCATCATAATGAAGTGAAAAGCCTTCGCTTTGTGCCGCCCACTCAGCGAGCCCAAAACGCAGCTCAATTTCATTAAGATAAGGACGTACTTCTTTAAAAGGACACTGTATAACCAAAATAAACTCCGACCGTGAATAGCTCGCGAAGTATATCAACTGCTAAGCGCCATAGCACTAAAATAGCTCAATATCCGTTTGCGAAGTAACGTCTTGAGTGTGCTCCGGCGTAGCAATTTTACTCAGGCTATCGATCAATTCGCTACGCGATTCAATAATGTGATTGAGCTGATGCTTAATAAAAGCCAAGTCATCATTCAAGACTGTTAACTGTAATTGTGTTTGCTCTAATTGCTCAACCTGCAATGCCAATGCTTGGTTCGCAGCAAAAGCGGGTTCATGCTGCATAAGTGCACGTAATTCAGATAACTGAGTTGTCAATTTAGCTACGGCTTCTTCGCGCGCCTCGCTACTGACAAATAATTGCGAAGAAAGCTCATTAAAAGCATTACCAACCGCATGCGCTTGGGCCAGTGCTTTTTCGTTTACTTCCATATCTTGGATTTTGGCATTGGTTACTTCCAAAATATGCGGGAATAAATCTTTATAGCGGCCATACAACACAACATCATCTAAAGGCATATTTTTAATTAAAATAGACACTTTCGGGTAATTAACAATAGTATGACTACTAAAATCAACAAAGCGATTAGAATAACGGTGCTTTTCTAATAACTCTTGCTCTAACGGACAAACACCACCGTCATCAGTGCACACAACCCCTACATCTTGATACCAAAAAGCCACAACTACATCGAGATTTAACGGTCGGAAGAATTCAAAAAAATGGGCCGATAATGATTGCACATCATGGGCGTGATAGGTTTGCCCTACATAACGCATTATGCGACCCATATCGCCGGAGTCAGTCATGGCTATTTCAGCGGTGATCTGCGCGCGCTCTACATCATTTTTTAACTTAATAGAATGCTGACGATATTGATACAACACCCGAATACGCGCCATTAATTCCTCGGTATTAAAGGGCTTTACAATGTAATCGGCAGCACCGGCATTATAACCTTTAACACGTTCTGATAATTCGCTTTTACCCGACAAAAACATTACTGGGGTATCTTTGGTTTGCTCATTATTTTTCAGCTCACGACACACTTCGTAGCCCGTTTTCCCGGGCATTTCAACATCCAATAAAATAATGTCAGGGCTATATTTATAAGCTTGCCTTAAACCTTCTTCGCCATTTTTAGCATGAATTAACTGACAAAACCCCGCTAATGATTCCTCTATTACACGATGAACATATTTATCATCATCAATCGCCAGTACCAGTTTTGTCATGCCCAATTCCTTTTTATTAATTACTTAAAAAAGCATAGTACGGAGCCCTGATTTTGCGACAATTTATTACTCTAAATAGTAAAAAAGCGCCAAACGGCGCTTTTTAAAGATTAAATATACGTAGTGCTTAAGCTGCAATACCACTGTGGCGCAATAGTGCATCGACACTTGGCTCACGACCACGGAAGTTTTTAAACAACTCCATTGGCTCTTCACTGCCGCCTTTTTCTAAAATATGCTGCATAAAGGCTTGCCCAGTTTCTGGGTTAAAAATACCTTCTTCTTCAAATTTGGAAAACGCATCAGCTGAAAGCACTTCGGCCCATTTATACGAATAATAACCCGCGCTATAACCACCAGCAAAGATATGGCTAAAACCATGTTGAAAACGGTTAAACTCTGGTGCTTTAACAACTGATGTATGGCTACGCACTTCATCTAAACGCGCTTGAATTTGGCATTCTTCACCCGCTTGATAATCGTTGTGAATTCTAAAATCAAATAACGAGAACTCGATTTGACGCAGCATTTGCATGCCTGAGTTATAGTTTTTAGCTGCTAGTAGTTTATCCAATAACTCTTTAGGCAATGACTCGCCCGTTTCATAGTGGCCTGAAATAAAGTTAAGTGCTTCTTCTTCATAACACCAGTTTTCTAAAAACTGACTTGGCAGCTCAACGGCATCCCATGCAACACCATTAATACCCGCAACTGGCGCGGCATCAACTTGGGTTAGCATATGGTGAATACCATGGCCAAACTCATGGAATAAAGTGGTGACTTCATTATGAGTAAACAGTGCAGGCTTATCGCCTACCGCTTTATTAAAGTTACACACTAAATACGCTACAGGCGTTTGTAACTCGCCATTGGCGCGTACTTTTCGACCCATGCAGTCATCCATCCACGCGCCACCGCGTTTGTGATCACGCGCGTATAAATCAAGATAAAAACGGCCACGCAGGGTATTGCTACTGTCGTAAATTTCAAAAAAGCGTACATCTTTATGGTAACTATCAATGTCTTTTAACTCTTTAACACTAATACCAAATAAACGATTTACCGTTTCAAACAAGCCGCTTAGTACTTTATCTGCGGGGAAATACGGGCGCAATACTTCGTCTGATATTGCGTATTTCTCTTGTTTTAGTTTTTCACCGTAATAGCCATAATCCCACGCAGCAAGTTGCTCAATACCGTGTTTTTCTTTGGCGTAAGCTTGTAACTCAGCAAGCTCTTGCTCAGCTTGAGGTTTAGATTTAGCCGCTAGGTCTTCTAAAAATGAGAATACCTGCTCTGGTGTTTCAGCCATTTTAGTGGCGAGTGACTTTTCTGCATAACTGGCAAAACCTAATAGTTGCGCTATTTCATGACGTAGTGCGAGTTCTTCGCTCATTATTGCTGAGTTATCAAATTCGCCCGCGTTAGGTCCTTGATCAGACGCACGGGTTACAAATGCCGTATACGTTTCTTCACGTAGTTCACGGTTATCTGCATAGGTCATAATAGGTAAATACGACGGGAAATCTAACGTAAATACCCAGCCATCTAATTCTTTGCTTGCTGCTGTATCTGCCGCTAACGCTAACGCCGACTCAGGTAAACCTGCGAGTTCGCTTTCATCAGTAATGTGCTTTTGCCAAGCCAATGTGGCATCCATCACGTTATTGCCAAATTTAGCCGCAAGTTCTGATAAACGTGCGCTGATCTCGCCGTAGCGCTTTTGCTGCTCAGGCGCCAAGGCGATGCCCGATAATTCAAAGCTACGCAATGCATTAGTAATAGTTTTTTGTTCAGCCGTACTTAACGTTTTAAACTCATCGCTGTTGTGCAGTGCGTTGTAGGCTTCATACAACCCTTGGTGTTGACCAACAAAGGTTGAATACTCTGAGATAAGTGGTAAACATTGTTCGTACGCTTCACGTAATTCATCGCTATTAACTACGGAGTTCATATGCGATACCGGAGAAAACATTCGCGATAATTTATCGTCAACTTCTTCAAGAGGTAACACTAAGTCCTGCCAAGTGAATGATTTATTAGCCAGCACTTCGTCTATTTTAGCGCGGCATTCGCTAATACCCGCTTTTAGCGCCGGCACAACATGCTCTGGCTTAATTTTTGAAAACGGTGGTAAGCCTTCAAGGCCTATTAGTGGGTTATTTTGTAAATCGCTCATGTTAGCTCTCAAATCGTTTCGAATATGATTTTTAAGTTGGGGCGTACGTCTCGAAATACAAGGGGCTTTTAACGGGTCTGCCATGTGTTATTATCAGAGAAATACGTTTTATATAAACTTGAGGACTAAAGATGGCTCAGCATTTTGATTACATTGCGATTGGCGGCGGCAGCGGCGGGATAGCGTCAGCTAACCGTGCAGCAATGCGTGGCGCGAAAGTGGCACTAATTGAAGCAAAACATATGGGTGGAACCTGTGTAAATGTAGGTTGTGTACCAAAAAAAGTAATGTGGCATGGCGCTCAAGTTGCTGAAGCAATTAACTTATACGCCCCTGATTACGGCTTTAATGTTGAAGTAAAAGAATTCAACTGGAGTAAACTAGTAGAAAGCCGTGAAGCCTATATTGGCCGCATTCATAAAGGTTACGATAATGGCCTTGCTAAAAACGGCGTAACAGTTATTAAAGGCTTTGCTAAATTTGTTGACAGTAAAACAGTCGAAGTAGACGGCGAGCACTACACCGCCGATCATATTTTAGTGGCCGTAGGCGGTCGCCCTAGCATTCCAAATATCCCAGGTGCTGAACACGGCATCGATTCAAATGGCTTTTTTGAGCTGAATGAACAACCAAAACGCGTTGCCGTTGTTGGTGCCGGTTATATCGCGGTAGAGATTGCCGGTGTACTACATAGCCTAGGTACAGAAACCCATTTATTTGTTCGTAAAAATAAACCACTGCGCACCTTTGACCCATACATCATCGACACCCTTGTTGATATTATGGCCAAAGAAGGCCCGACGCTGCATACCGAATGCTTACCAAAAGAAGTAGTTAAAGAAAGCGATGGCAGCTTAACTATCCACTTTGAAAATGGCTACAGTCAAAATGTTGATCAAGTCATTTGGGCCATTGGCCGTACACCGACGACTGATAAGATTAATTTAGTCGCAGCGGGTGTTGAAGTAAACGAAGGCGGTTACGTTAAGGTAGACGAGTACCAAAATACCACGGCTAAAAATGTTTATGCTGTGGGTGATATCATCGAAGGCGGTATAGAGCTTACCCCTGTTGCAGTAAAAGCAGGCCGTACTTTATCAGAGCGTTTGTTCAATAAAGACCTGCCAGATGATTTAAAAATGGATTACAGCTTAGTTCCTACCGTGGTATTTAGCCACCCGCCAATTGGTACCATTGGTTTAACTGAGCAAGAAGCAATTTCGCAGTACGGCAACGAGAACGTAAAAGTGTATAAATCAAGCTTTGCTGCTATGTACACTGCGGTTACTCAGCACCGCCAAGCATGTAACATGATGCTAGTGTGCGCAGGCCCTGACGAGAAAGTTGTAGGCTTACACGGCTTAGGTTTTGCTGTTGATGAAATGATCCAAGGCTTTGCCGTGGCCATGAAAATGGGCGCAACCAAAGCAGATTTTGATGCCGTTGTTGCACTGCACCCAACTGGCTCAGAAGAGTTTGTTACTATGAGATAAGCTTCGAGCTTCGGGCTTCGGGCTTCGGGCTTCGGGCTTCGGGCTTCGGGCTTCGGGCTTCGGGCTTCGGGCAAAGATTAAAACCTTGTGGTGCTGCCACAAGGTTTTTTTATGCCTATGATTACAAGGTGATGGTGAGTTGTTAAACTCAGTTAAAAGAATAAGAACGTAAACTACTTTGCAATCAATCTCTTTATTCCCTGTACACCTTGTACAGAGTATCTTTCTGTTCCAAATGTTATTTGGTGCATTATTAATTAATAGCCAAAAACAAAGTCGTTCCTTGGTGCTGCTATTTGTATTTCAAGGCTGTGTATGCGCCTTTAACCTGTTAGAAGGGTTAGGCCTTTCTGATTACTTAATCACACCGGCATTTACATTACTGTATGGGCCTATGATTTACTTTTTTACCTTGTCGATTACAGGTAAGCAGCCCTTTATAACATCACACTACGCGGTTCACTTAATTCCTGCGGCTATTTCCTTGGCCTTTACCCACTACACGCAGGCGATCATTTTACTCGGTTCGCTCAGTCAACTTGGCTACTTCTACTTTGCTTATGGCACTTTAAAGGGCTACCACAAACAACTTATGCATGCGCGCTCAGATGCTGAGAGCCTTAAGTTAAAGTGGTTGTTCAAAGCATTATTTATTTTTGCCATTATTGTCGTATTCGATTTGCTGCGCATGAATGTGCAACCAATCACGCCGCTCGATTTAAAGATGTACTGGTACTTATTAAACGAAATACTGTTACTGCTTATGTTTAGCTTTTTGTTGTTCCACACCATCAAGAATAGCTTTCAATTCGAGCCTGTCACATTACCTGAAGAAACCGAAGCTGAAGAAGCTGATTCGTCTGATGAGCAACTTGCACAGCAAATTTTCTCAACCATTGATAACTTGATTATTAATGAATCGCTTTATCGACAACCTAGGCTGTCACTAAACGACTTAGCAGATCAAACAGGGCTCGGTAGTAAAGAAATATCTTGGGCTATTAACAGCACAACGGGGAACAACTTTTGTGAGTACATCAACCAGCATAGAGTGAATGATGTTAAACGCGAAATAGAGCAAGACTCACCTCAAAAACTCAGCCTGATAGAACTGGCATTTCAAGCTGGCTTTAATTCTAAATCGACTTTTAATGCGGTGTTTAAAAAAGAAACGGGATTAACGCCGAGTCAATTTAAGAAGCAAACACTAAAAACCAGCTCATAAAACAGACAAAAAACGTCCTAAATCCTGTTTTAGGACGCTTTTTTACAGCCCAAACGCTAATTTAAACAAAAAACAGCTTTGAGACTCCAGATGTACAAGTCCTATTTTTTACTACTAATATTGTGCCTATTAATAAACTTTTCGGGTTCTGCGTCTGCGTTAGCAACGAATCATTCTTTAGAGGTAACGAATCAAGCCTTAAAAGTGCAACCAAATCGCGTTGGTGCAACAGACCCAATCGCTTACTTTCAATCGAAAACAGCAGCAATAGAATTTGCTAAACAACAAAACTGGGCTCTGGTGAATAAACTCACAAAACAGCTCATTAATGAATATCAAAATGATGGCGATACTTGGTATTTACTTGGTCTCAGTTATTTTCAATTGGCCGATTATCAAAATGCCAGCAATGCTTTGCAACGCGCACTTGCAATTGGGACTAGCTTAAAAGGCATTCCTAATGGGGCTAGTAATCCTAACGATTTAATGGTGAAAATTGCAGAGGCATACGCAGAGCTTAATAACCAACAGCAAGCCGAGTATTGGCTCAAAAAAGCACTGGCAGCAAGATGGGATGACCGCCCAACACTTGCTGGCACCAGCTTATTTAAATCTGGTACTAACCCTCACTTTGAACGCTTTGCGCAATCAACCAGTTATAAATCACTTGCAGGTAATAATTTGGAGACTGAACTCAATCGAGATCAAAAATGGCGCACCGATTTAGCGTTTTTAGCTGCAGAGATTAAACGTTTACACGTGGCAATGTATCAAAACATAAGCCCTCAACAATTTGCTGAAAAAGTAGCAAGCATTGATAAAGCGAT
The DNA here is from genome assembly GCF_052850545.1 of Pseudoalteromonas sp. 1181_04. Lineage (NCBI taxonomy): Bacteria > Pseudomonadati > Pseudomonadota > Gammaproteobacteria > Alteromonadales > Pseudoalteromonadaceae > Pseudoalteromonas > Pseudoalteromonas sp. 1181_04. Next base: position 149,561 of record NZ_VXCS01000010.1, on the reverse strand, counting down.
TCCTATTATGATTGATCAGCAAATTATTTTTCAGTTTATGGAGCTAATTGCACTACTTGGCAATGGTCATAATTTATTGATCCCAGCATGGGGTGAAAAAGGCAACTTTCAGCAATTGCCATTTCAGTTTTATCAATTTAGTGATGGCTTATACATCACCAAAGCAAGTAGTGATTACCAGCAATATATTGGCTATAAAGTTGCAGCATTTGCCGATACACCAGCCGATCAAGCCCTTGAGTTAACTAAACGTGTTAATGCTCGTGATAATGAAATGCAAACCCTGTGGTTGGGCCCATATTATTTAAGTTTGCTTGATGTACTAAACGGGCTTGGCATTAGCAAAGGTAACGAGGTAACACTCACGCTCAGCTCACCAAAAGGGGCTATCACCACAGTTACACCAGCGCTCAAGTCAATGCAATTTGCAGGTTTTCCTAAGTTACCAAAACTTACTGAACACCCTACGCTTAGATACTTAGCAAAAAACAACACGCCGTTTTGGAGCGAACAAATCAAAACGAATAAATTACTGTATGTACAATTCAATGATGTGCGAAATAGCAAAGATCTCACACTTGCTGAATTTGCTATGCAGCTACAAGCACAAATCAAATACGATGACATTGAGCATATGGTGCTAGACCTTCGCCATAACAGTGGTGGTAATGGCTCGCTCAACCCACCTATGGTGGCAACTGCCGCATTTTTTAAAGTATTAAAGCCACAAGGAAAGTTATTTATATTAATTGGCCGCAATACGTTTTCGGCAGGCCATGATGTAGCAGTTAAGATTGCCAATATAGTGCCAGCGATTTTTGTAGGTGAACCATCAGGCACCCGCCCTAACGTGGCTGGTGAAGCAGGCTGGTTTAACCTACCATACAGTAAACAAACAGGACTTATTTCGAGCCAGTTCCACCAGCAAAGCAGAGCTGAAGATCATCGTATTTGGTTAGCGCCCGATATGCCAATTACACTTTCTGCAAAAGATTACTTTGCAGGTGTCGATCCGGTGATGGATGCTGTTTTAACCATAACTAAGCAATAAACAGTGCTGGCATAAACCTTGTAACTATTCAGTTATAGCAACAATTTGCCCTTGTTTACTGTGTAATTAAGCAACTTTTACGCAGTACTCAAGGCATTTTTACAAGGAGGCACTGTGTCTAAATCTGCAATTTTATATCGCATGGTGACCGATGAGCATATTTGCCCCTTCGGTTTAAAATCAAAAGATTTATTAGAGCGACATGGTTACGATGTTGATGATCGTCACTTAACCAGCCGTGAGCAAACTGACGAATTCAAACAGCAGCATAATGTAAAAACCACGCCACAAACCTTTATTGATGATAAACGTATAGGTGGGTACGATGATTTGCGCGATTTTTTCAATCTGACCAAAGCGGGTCAACAAGGCACAACTTACACGCCAGTGTTAGCTATTTTTGCAGTCACACTATTACTCAGCTGCGGGTTTAGCTATGCCAATGGCGACGCTTTATTGTCTATGCAAAACTTAATGCTGTTTATTGCACTGTCGATGGCGGTGTTAGCAATTCAAAAGCTACAAGATTTATATAGCTTTTCAAACTCATTTATTACCTATGACTTACTTGCCATGCGCGTTGTGCCTTATGCTTATGTTTATCCTTTTATTGAAGCCTATGTTGCCATCGGGATGGTGGCCAAACTTCCGGCCTTAGCGGTGGCGCCGTTCTCGTTATTTATTGGTGGTATTGGTGCGGTATCAGTATTTAAAGCTGTATATATAGATAAACGTGAACTCAAGTGCGCGTGCGTCGGTGGCAACAGCAATGTACCGCTAGGTTTTATCTCATTAACCGAGAATCTATTTATGATAACAGCGGGTCTTTGGATGCTAGTTAGTTGATAAAACATATAACGGTTTTGCCCCTTTATTACTGTTCTACCGTGGTTAAATCTGCAAAATTTAGTTAGTATGGTCACGTGTTATTTTTTATTAACGCTCCATCAATTAGGAATTTATGAACAAAGATTTACTGCTCCATCCGGTACTTATTTCACTAGCAATGATCACTATTGCGTTTACTCTTAAGGCGCTGGTTGACAGATTTGCGCGCCATAAAGCAGAAAAAAAAGAAAAAGATATTCGCTATATTTCGCACAATATTAAGCACTCTATTAACCTAGCAACGGTGCTATTACTGCTATTTGTATGGTCTACTGAAATCCAGAACTTTGCGCTGTCGATCGCGGCATTTGCAGTGGCTATTGTATTTGCGACCAGAGAGTTTATTCAATGTATAATTGGCTTTTTCTATTTAGTTACCACGCGCCCGTTTCGGGTTGGTGACTGGGTACAGGTTGGTGAATACTATGGTGAAATTGCTGAAACCGATTGGATCAAAACCACCATGCATGAAATTGACATGCACACCTATCAGTTTTCTCGCAAAACCATTTATATTCCGAATAATAAGCTGATCACTAACCCGATTAAAAACTTAAACTTTGTAAAACGTTTTACCACTCATCACTTTAGTATTGTGCGTAAAGAAAGTTTTAATCCGTATCCAATTTACGAAACTCTAACCACGAAAGCGAAGCAATATTGTGAAGAGTTTCAAGATGTGGCTGGTCGTTATAATTCGATTATCGAAAGAAAATTAGATGCAAAAATTTCTGGCCCTGAGCCTGAAATACACTTTAGCACCACCGAATTAGGCGAGTTTAAAGCCAGCTTCACTTTATTCTGTCCCACTGACAAGGCGCTGGGAATAGAGCATAAGCTAACTGCCTTTTTTATGGAGCTTTGGTACAGTGAAGCTGCAAAACAACAAAGCAGTAACTCTCACATATAATAAGAATATGCCACTATATGGACATAGTTTAACTCACTTGATTAAAACTGAAGTGAGTTAAGCTTTTAACGCTAGCCTCCCGATCTAATATCTCGCTCAAACTCAGTTTTAGTTTTTACTGGCTGACAAGTTGATTGAACCGTGCTCTTATTACTTTCATCTTCGTCAGAACTAAAGATTGTATAGTTATAGTCTGTCTCAACTTCACCACCTAAGCACTCATGCTCAGCAAACACCTCATTGCTATATCCGTCTGGCATTTCCTGTGACGCACACCCACTGAGGAGCAGAAGTGTTATTAAAATTGACATTACTTTCATATTAATCATCGTAAAAGAATACGTTATAAATTATAGTTCATACTCAAAATGCCATGAAGGAAACTTGTTGAGTAATGGCAGAAGTGCTTTTTCTTTTCTTAAATCACGACGCTCTCTCTCCAATAGCTCTCGCTCTCGGCGTAACTCTTTATTTTGGCTACTTGACGCTTTATCACTCGCTAATTCATTACTAATAGATTGCAACCGCCAATTAATCTCATTGAGTCGATCATCTATCTCGGCTTTTCTTGCTTCAAATTGATAACGCTCATTACCCTCTTGCCATGCTTTTCTAAACTGTGTGTCATTACAAACCCCGTTATACGCATCGCCTCGTAAACCGAGAGTAAAGCCATTTTCAGGTTCACAAAAGGCTGCGAGCCCCTGTTTGTAACCAGCTTGATAATCATCTAATTTTGCAATGATGCCAAATTCACTACAAGCAGATATGATTTCTCTGCCATGTTCAAATGTATACCCTTGCTCACCATGACTAAAACCTAGATTTGTCCAATTGGCCTGTATACATTCATCCTGAGACAAAGAAGAGCATCCTGATAGAGATAGTAGAAATAAAATAAACATACAACGGCTAAACATGCTATTTCCTAAAATGTCATAGACTATTCAAGTACCCATTTTAAGAGATACTCGTTTAAAGTGAATGATAAAAATGTAACAAGCTATTCTAATTCCGTTGAAGTTTAAAATTTACGACAAAACTTAATCCCTTCATCACTAAAAATAACATGAGGCACACTTATAATATTAAAAAGCTGCCTCATAGATATTTTCTTTATCTAACCGTTTGAGTCGGATTAGTTGGTACATTATTTTGCTTCATTATCCAACGGGCTATGTTATCTTTTCGCATGAACTTAACACCAGTATGCTGTTTTGCATACTGGATAAAATCATCAAGCGCTTTTACTCGTGCAGGCGTTCCTGCAATACGGTCATGAGCACTAATCGACATCATTCGTCTTCTGTGTTTTCCTTCAGCGTATAACACGTCAAACTCATCTTTTAACTCTTGTAAGTAGGCTTGGGCCGTCATTGCAGTGCTTCCTGAATAGCGCACAATGTCGTTATTACGAAAAGTATAAGGTACAACCACAAAAGGCTTATTATTTACTGGTGTAAAAGAAGGCTCATCACGCGATAGATCATCAATATGATAAATAAACCCCAGCTCTTGCAAAAGCGTAAGTGTATTTTTTGAGTGTCTCATCCAAAATGCATTAAAGCCAACCGGCCGCATTCCTGTCACTTTTTCGATAATATCTGCACTTTTAATATATGAAGCGCGCTCTTGTTCAACACTCATAGAATATTGTGGTGTCCATGTTTGGCCGTGACCTGATGCTTCATGCCCTCGTGAAACCACTTTTTTAGCAAGTGCTGGATTTAATTCCACAGCCCTACCCACCATATGAGAAGTAACTTTAATATTATGTTTATCCCATAGATCAAGTAATCGTGGGATCCCTTCATTCATCCCATACTGATACCAAGTAGGCGAAATCGTATCGTGATAACCCTGCTCTATTTGAGGAAACGGCCCTGCATCAGAGCTATCTTGTGCTGTTGCCTCAAATTGCATTGAAATAGAAATCACTAATTGTGCATCATCAGGCCAATAGCCTGATTTATCAGATAATGGGGCCGCACTTAACAGCCTACTGCTACACAGTGCTATTAAAACAGTGAGTAAAGGTAAAGCCTTCATTTTTTATCTCCTAAGCTAATTAACGCGGTCCTGCCGTTACTGTGATCTCGGCTGTTTGCAAAGAGTGCTGATGTAAGAAAAACCCTGTAAGTGCACTTGTTGCCCCTTGTGGAACAGCTAATTTTTCTACATCCAATGCATACACTTTATAGGTATAGCTATGCTTGCGTCCTTCTGGTGGACATGGTCCAAAGTACCCGGGCTTACCCATATCTGTATTACCTTCAATGGCCCCTTCGGGCAAAGTCGTTGAAGATAACGAGTTACTAGTCAGAGGAATATCATGTACTACCCAGTGCCAAAAACCACTGCCAGTTGGTGCGTCATTGTCATACACTGTCACGGCAAAGCTTTTGGCCTTCTTAGGCGCGTTTTGCCATTTAAGTTGTGGCCTAGCATTACTCCCCTTACAACCAAAGCTATTCCAGTATTGCTCACTCTTTATTGCCTGCCCTTGCTGTAAGTCAGGGCTCGATAAACTAAATTCAGCCGCAAAACTGGCACTACTAAACAGCCCGCTGATCAGTAAAGTAACTGCTGAGTTTGAAAAATTAACCATTTTCAGTCCTTATATTTTCAGTTGAAACGAAAGTTACTTTTGATACGCTGAGTAATCGGTATAACCTTTGGCGGTACCGCCAAACAATGTACTCCCATCGGTAATAGTGTTTAGTGGCAGTTGCTCTTGAATACGATACGGTAAGTCTGGGTTGGCAATAAAACGGCGACCAAATGCAATATAATCAGCAAGACCTTGTTCAATAAGATGCGCACCTGAATGCTCGGTATAATTACCTGCAACAATAATTGCGCCACTAAAATACTGACGAAGTGCGGCTCTAAACTCTGGTGTTACGGTAGGTGCATCGTCCCAGTCCGCTTCGGCAAGATGAATATACGCAATACCAATTTGCTCAAATTGCTTTGCTGCTAATAAAATAGTGTCAATTGCTTCACTATCATCCATACCACGCTGAGTGATAAAAGGCGCTAATCTAACACCCACTTTATGAGCTCCAATGGCATTACTAATTGCGCCAATAATTTCACAGGCAAAACGAATACGGTTTTCTTGGCTACCGCCATATTCATCTGTGCGTTTATTCGCTGAACGTCTTAAAAACTGATCAATTAAATACCCGTTACCTCCATGTATTTCAACGCCATCGAAACCAGCCTCAATCGCGTTAATTGCCGCTTGCTTATAATCATTTACTATTTCTTTAATTTCTTTAACACTTAGTGCTCGAGGGGTTGGGCAGTCAAGCATCCGTCCTTCTCCATCATCGCCTACCACCCAAACTTGTGCATCTGGAGCAAGTGCAGATGGGGCAACTGGCGTTCCATCATGATGAAATGAAGAGTGCGACATTCTACCAACGTGCCAAAGTTGTAAAAATATTTTACCGCCTTCTTTGTGCACAGCTTGTGTTACTTGCTTCCAACCTTCGATTTGTTCTTGCGTGTAAATACCTGGCGTAAATGAGTAACCTTTGCCCTGAGCAGAAATTTGTGTTGCTTCAGAAATAATCAGCCCTGCAGTAGCACGCTGGGCATAATAAGTGGCCATCAGTTCAGTAGGAATATCGCCCGGTTGCGCAGTTCGCGAACGGGTCATAGGTGCCATCACAATTCTATTTTGCGTGACCATGCCACCGAGTGTTTTAGCTTCAAATAAGGATTCTATAGACATAACTAACTCTCTTATAAATAATGTTTATCTGGATTTAATTTAAATTTCATCACTGCTAAATAGCATTTCGACCTTTATCTCTTCTGGTCCAGGTATAAATACTTGCTGCTCTAATAGCTCTGGCACGGTTCGCTCAAAGTAGCTTATACCTGTTTTCGCTAAGCGACTTTTCAATCCTTGGTAACCCATGCTACGAATGGCAATGTGCTCTACCACTCCTCGCCCTTGGATTTTGCTGTTAAATGCTGATAAGTACCCCTGTTGCGCTTTATTACCCGCGGCATTAACCAGATGAATCAAAGCAACGTTATCGCTGCCGTATAACCACGCTCCCTCGAAAGGAAAAGGCGGACGATACCCTTCACTTAGCCCAACTGAATTAATAAAGAACTGTCGCATCGCTTGGTAATCACAACTAGAAATTAATACATGATCTAAACGCATAAACTTTCTCTGTTGATAATGAGTACAACCAGTTTAACTATTTACTTAAATTTGATAATTGAGTTAATATCAAAAACACTATTCATTAATACTGAATTATAAAGAGTGAGGAACGATGGCTAAGATTGATGATATGCAGCTTTTTGTTCATGTGGTGCGCTCTGGCGGGCTTGCTGCAGCTGGGCGAAAAATTGGTTTATCGCCTGCGAGTATGACGGCACGTATCAACCAGCTTGAAAATCACTATCAAACCCGACTCTTAATACGTAATACTCGAAGTATTAAATTAACCGAGGCTGGAGAGCACTTTTTTCAAGGCTGTTTAAGAGTGATTGCTGAAATTGATGCCGCAGAGCAAAGTATTCAGCTTAGTAAAAGCACTCTCTCGGGTAGCCTCAAAATAACCGCACCCTCTGACTTTGGTAAACAGTTTGTTGCCCCTGCAATAGCTAAATTTGTAGCACTGAATCCACAAGTAAAACCACACCTGCATTTAACCGATGGCTTAGTCAATTTAGTGGAAGAAGGCATTGATATTGCTATTCGCTTTGGAAACTTACCCGATAGTAATTTGATTAGCCGAATGATCAAAGCCAATAAACGTGTGTTATGTGCTTCAGCTGAATATTTAAAAATACATGGCCAACCTTTACAACCAAGCGATTTATTAAACCATCGCTGCTTAGTAATGGAGCGACTTGGTCAATCGATGCATGATTGGCATTTTAAAGACGAGGTAATTCGCGTACCTGTAGCTATGAGTAGCAGTGATGGTGCAGTGATCAGACAGTGGGCAATTAACGGTGCAGGTATTGCTCTAAAATCAATGGTAGATATTAATGATGATCTGACTAAGGGTAATTTAGTGACGCTACTTGATGACTATATTCTCGGTTTTAGTAATAAAGATAAACAGCAAGTTGGCTTACAGTTTCTTTACCCATCAAGGCAATTTCAGCCACGACAAGTTGCCGCATTTATGGATTTTTTTCAGCAGCAAATTTAACCTCAAAACAATAAGCAGCCGACAAAATAAAACCTTGAGAGTTTGCACTTTCAAGGTTTTATTTATAGCGTTTGGCAGTTATAAAGTTAAGCAGTACCACCTACCGTTAACTGATCAATTTTCAGGCTTGGCTGGCCAACGCCTACTGGTACACTTTGGCCGTCTTTACCACATACTCCTACGCCTTTATCAAGCGCTAAATCATTACCTACCATAGAGATTTGTTGCATAACTTCAGGGCCGTTACCAATTAATGTGGCGCCTTTGATTGGCCGAGTAATTTTGCCGTTTTCAATTAAGTAGGCTTCTGAGGCACTAAATACAAACTTGCCTGAAGTGATATCTACTTGGCCGCCACCAAAGTTTGGGGCGAAGATACCTTTTTTAACTGTGCTAATAATATCGGCTTGGCTGTGCTCGCCGCCTAACATATAAGTATTGGTCATACGTGGCATAGGTAAATGCGCGTATGACTCACGGCGCGCATTACCAGTTGGGTTAACGCCCATCAAACGCGCATTCATTTTATCTTGCATGTAGCCTTTTAAAATACCGTTTTCGATAAGTACGTTGTACGCTGCAGGCGTACCTTCGTCATCCACATTAAGTGAACCACGGCGATCGGCAATGGTGCCGTCATCAACTACAGTACACAGCTCTGATGCGACTTTTTGGCCCACTTTACCGCTAAATGCCGAGGCTCCTTTACGGTTAAAGTCGCCTTCTAGGCCATGACCTACGGCTTCATGCAGTAATACTCCTGGCCAACCGGCGCCAAGTACCACTTCCATCGTGCCCGCTGGAGCGTCAATAGCTTCAAGGTTTACTTTTGCTTGGCGTACGGCTTCTTCTGCGTATTCCATCCAACGGGGTTTACCATCCACCAGCTCTTTAAAGTAACCATAGTCTAAACGTGCGCCACCACCTGCGCCACCGCGTTCACGGCGGCCGTCTTTTTCAAGTAATACCGAGCAATTTAAACGGATCAATGGGCGGATATCGGTGGCAAATGTACCATCGCTGGCCGCAATCAATACTTCTTCATACACCGCAGACATAGAGCTAATAACTTGCTCTGCGTCAGGAGCAAGCTCACGAATATAATTTTCAAGCTCACGTAACAAATTTACTTTGTCGGTATCACTCATGCTTTGAATCGGCTGCAGTGGTGCAAACTGCTGTTTTGCTGCTACATCACTAAATACCTGAATGGCTTTACTTTCACCTGCTTCGGCAATACTGCGCGCAGCGGTTGCGGCTTTGTTAAGTGCTTCTAAATTAATTGCATCAGAGTACGAAAAACCGGTTTTTTCGCCACTAACTGCGCGTACGCCGACGCCGCGTTCAACGTTGTACGAGCCTTCTTTTACTAAGCCATCTTCAAGCACCCATGATTCATGGTGGCTAGATTGAAAGTAAAGATCCGCGTAATCAACTTTATGCTGATGAATAAAACCAAGCGTTTTTTCGAGTTCTTCTCGATTTAGCTGGCTGTCGTGTAATAAATGCTGTTCAACCGTGTTCATAATAAATGCTCTCTAAATCGTTGGTGAGATTGCACTGGCATATCTCGACGAATGGCGTGTAAGCGGTTTAGATCTGGCTGACAACCAATAAACCCAATGCCATTTGCAAGCTCGCTGAGGACGTCGCCCCAAGGAGAAATAATAATACTGTGGCCGTATGTCGCGCGACCATTTTCGTGTTGCCCTACTTGCGCAGCAGCAATCACATAACTTTGCGTCTCTATCGCTCTGGCCGTTAATAACGGTTGCCAATGAGCTGCACCTGTTATGGTAGTAAATGCGCTAGGCACTAAAATAACCTCTGCCCCGGCTCGTTGCAAAGCACTAAATAAGCCACTAAAGCGTAGATCATAACATACTGTAAGACCTATTTTACCAAACGGTGAATCTACCACCACAATGTCACTGCCCGCTTCGGTGAAGTTAGACTCGCGATACGCACCAGTCCCATCAGCAACATCAACGTCAAATAAATGCATTTTATTATACTGGGCCAGCACTTCACCTTGCTCATTAAACAGCAAAGACGCTGCAAAATATTTGCCATGCTCTGTGGCAATCGGCACAGTACCGGCAGCTAGCCAAATATCATGTTGGCGACATAACTCACTTAATTGTTGTTGATAAACATCACTTTGCTTTGCTACAACAAGTGTTTCATGACCGCTATTAGCAAACACTAAGAAGCTTTCAGGTAAACACACCAGTAACGGGCGTATTGCAGGAAGCGTGGTTAACTGTTGTCTAAGTTGATTCATGTTGCCATCAGCACACAGCCCGGAGCACATTTGTAGAGCGACTATCATAGCTTGCATCGTTTAAGGCCTCATTGGGTGGCTGTATCTACAGCATCTTTGAGTGTTAACTCACTGGAGGCGGCGGCTTGAGGTTGGTTTTGTGCGGCTTGCGGAAGAGTCACTTCACGGCTTTTACGATCTACTTCTTTCACTACAGGATCAGTCATGCTACCGGTCACTTTAAAGTTAATCTCAGAAATAACGCGCGCCGAGTGGATCACTTTATCTATCGCCAGTGCCGCAAGCCCGGTTACCGGATTGACCATCCACGCAACAATCACCGGAATACTCGAGGTCACTTGTGGCGCAACCGCTAAATCGTAATCAATCTCCATGGTATTGAGGTTAGTATGGCCTTTAATCGTCAGATCAGCAGGCACCCCATCCATTTTCGTATCTTGCGTGTAAGCGATGCCTTTATCTACCTGCATGGTGCCTTGCAAACTGTTATAAAAAAAACCTTTCGAAAATACATCTCTAAAATCGAGTTTTAACTTACGCACTAATGAATCCAGGCTCAGCAACGAAAATACCCGTGCGCCGCCATCGCTTACCTCAGCTAAATGTCCTTCGCCTAAACGCCAATCTAAATTACCATTGAGGCTGGCAATATCAAATAAATAAGGCGCATCTTGCCATTCAAGCGTAAATTTAATATCTGCGGGTGAATCTTTAACTGTGGTGGTTATATCAAACTCATCAAATAGCTCACCAATGTCATCACTTTGCATATTACCGCTAAATTGACTTATGCCATCTTGCCAATGCCCTTTAGCACGTAACACATGCTTGCCTTTATCAACCACCAGCTCAGATATGGTGAGCTTATGACCATCGCCATAAAGCGATGCGCTGACTTTATCTAATTGATAGCTTGCCACTTTACAATCAGTACACTCAAATTCAATGGCCGGTATGTCACTCAACCAAGTGTAATCTTGAGGTGTTTCAGATGGCTGTAATTCGTCTGTAGTAGGGGTAAAGTTAACACGTAAATAATCACTGGCAATATGAATCGGCCGACTTGATTTATCTAGCGGAATAAGTACTTGCGAGCGTAATTCTTTGGCGTTTAGCCGTAAGCTCATGTCACTTGGGGTCGGCGCTAAACGCATTTCAAAATCATTAAATGCAATATCACCAATGGTTAATTGCTGAATGTTACCCACCACTTCTTTTAATGGTGGTAGTACGCCCTTCTCAGCTGATTCTGTTTGACTGATGGTGATGATCTGCTGGATCAAGCCAAGCCAAGGTAATAGATCGGTTTGCTCTAAATCAATTGCAACACTTAAGTCTTGCTGGTTTAAACCCAGATCATGCTCGCCTAAAATAAACTGTGCATTGGTTAGTTTGCCAACGTTATTCGCTAAGATGCCATTAAAATATAAGTTGTTATTAATATTAGCGGTGATCAAATTAGAAATATTATCACCTTGAATAACAGCCGTTAGCGGCCATACTTGATCGGCACTTTTTGTGTACGGTGCGGGCAGCTCACTACTAAGCCCTTCGAGTTGTGAGCTGACATTAGCGCGATAATCAAAGCCGTCCGTTAAAAAGTTTAGGGCAAGATTAATAGCCACTTCACTTTCACCATGCAAGTAACCTTTTAGTAAGTCTTGACCATGAGAAATTAACGTATCAGCATTTAACTGTGCTTTTATATCAACGTCAGCACGATAGTTTGGGCCAATATTTTTACCATTAAAGTTAACTTTCAGCGGCATTCCTAACCAACTTGCGTTAGCATTTTCTAAAGTGATCTGATCATCATTAAAATAGAGCTGACCTGTAACACCTTCAAGCTGAAGCCCAGGTTGTGCTAAATACACTGGCAGATCTTTTAAATTAACCATGCCTTTAGCTGTTACATCTAACTCATTTAAATCAACAAGTAGCTCAATATCAGCGCTGGCAGCGCCGTTACCTTGGATCACCTCAAATACATTTGCTAGTGGCTCAGCAATTGGCGTTGCTTTAAAAAACGGCAGTAATGTTTCCATCTCAGCACGTTTATTAATTTTTACGCTCAGTACATCTGCGTTCATTAGATCTGTAATACTGACATGCACGGCATCACCGACCGCTAAGTTAACAAGCCGCCCATGCTCAGAGTAAATATCCATACGCTGATTTTCAAAATATAATTTTGCACTCGCTTGAGTTACTGCAGGCCAATCAGGGGCAAATTGATAATTGGCGTTATCTACCTGCGCTAATACTTCAAACTGTCCTGAATTATCAGCAAACGGAAAGCCCGTTAATGGCCCAGAAAACAGCACTTGTGTTTGCGTAAGTTCACCACCTTTAATAGCCCCAGTTAAGTAATCAACTAAATTTTTAGTCATCACAGGGCGTGGGAAATAATGGCTGGCAACACTGGCATCTGGTGCAAATGCTTCTGCATATAAATCAAGCCGAGGCTGTTCGCCTAAGCTAAGCTTCATCTCAGCTGCAACTGTTACCTCTGAATTGTCCAACCACATATTATCACTGCTGATCTGCCAACCTTGCTCACTATTGGCTAAATCAATTTGCATATTCAGTTGGTTATATTTGATTGGCTGGCTAAAAGTATCAGCGGTAAGTAACTCGCTATTTTCGCCAAACAGATTAATGCGACCACGTTCTTGATTTAACAAACCATCGACAAGTAAGCCCTGCACACCTGGCACACCTTGCTCTGCAAACCAGCCCAATTGCTGGGCTTCAAACCATAATTGCCATTGCTGTGTTGATGTAAACTGCACATAAGCGCGCTTAACTTGACCACTGGGTTGACGACTTAACAGCGGCTCTAATTCAGCAAAATCACTTAACTGGGCTAACCTTGTAACCAAGTCAAAATCGAGTTCTTGCAACCAAATTTGTTGTTGCTTGTTATCCAGCTGCGCTTCAAATTGAAAGTCGGGCCAATGCTGTTGATCGTTTGAGAGCCGCACCCCTGAACTTTTTAACCGCCAACCTTGCTGCCAAGGGTAAAGGCGAAAACCCCCTTCACTTAAACTAAATTGATGACTTTTTGTATCTTGCTGCCAATTAATAAAGCTTGGCAACCATTTAACTGTGACATCTTTGATCAGGCCTTTTTCAATACTCAACCATGATTCTAAGTTAATGTCAGAATTGAGCTGCTCTTTACTAGCATTAATATACTGAGCCAGCCATTTCGACACATCAACATTATTTGCTTGCACATAAATATCACCCAGCATGGTTTCTAGCGTCGATCCGGTTAATGCCAAGCGAGCATCAAATGTACCCACTGAAATCCCGGGCAAAGCTAAAGTACCACTAGCTAAGTGTTGTTCGTATTGATTTTGCCAAACGATGTCTTCAAGCATCACCCGACGCTCTTTACCATCTGCCAAGATAAAATTAAGACTACTATTTTCAACCGCAAAATGACCGGTTTTACCTAAGAATAAGCCTTCAATCAGCTCTTTTTGTTCAAACGATACCTCACTGCTGTTCGACTGCAACATAGTCGGCATATCAACATCAGCATGGAAACCGTTGATCACAAAGTAGTTAGATTTTAACTGTCGTGTTTTGATGGTTTCCCAGACGTTTAATTCAAGGCTAGCTTTAGCGATAGTCAGTGCGATGGGTGAGCTTTTATTATCTTCAAAGGTGATATCTTCCAAGACAATAGAAGGACCTTGGCCATGCCAGCTGGCAGAAATAGCCCCAATTGATAAATTAACTGCAAACTTATCATATAGGTAACTTTCAAGGTCACCTTTATAGTCATTGGCATACGGCAGGGTATATTTTAAAACCGAAACAACAACGGCAAGCAGTACCAGCGTTATGGCGAACACTTGCCATAACTTACGGATACAAAAAAAACAGACCGTCTTTGCTTTCATTACATCATAACCACATCAAACTGCTCTTGACTGTAGAGGCTTTCGGTTTGAATGCTGACTTGCTTACCAATAAATAACTCTAGTTCTGCAAGATTATGATACTCGTCGTTAAGTAATGCCTCACTTACCGCGGGAGCTGCATAAACCATAAATTTATCAGCCGCGTAAGCACGGTTTACTCGGACAATTTCACGCAGTATTTCATAGCATACGGTTTCAACGGTTTTTTGTGAACCGCGCCCAGAGCAGGCCGGACATACATCACATAAAATATGCTCAAGACTTTCTCGAGTACGTTTGCGGGTCATTTCCACTAAGCCTAATGCCGATAAACCATTAATATTTGATTTAACGCGATCTTTACCCAGTGCAGACTCAAGTGAATGCAATACCCTGCGCTTATGCTCTTCGCTAACCATGTCAATAAAGTCAATAATGATAATACCGCCCAAGTTACGCAACCTAAGCTGACGGGCAATCGCAGAAGTAGCTTCTACGTTGGTGTTAAAAATAGTTTCTTCGAGATTTCGATGGCCAACAAAGGCACCGGTATTAACATCGACCGTGGTCATCGCTTCGGTTTGGTCGATAATTAAATAGCCACCTGACTTTAACGTCACTTTACGATGTAAGGCTTTTTGTATTTCACTTTCAACATCAAACAAATCAAAAATTGGTCGCTCGCCTGGGTAATACTCTAAAGCATCGGAAAGGATTGGTACAAACTCTGCGGTAAAGGTTTTTAGCTCTTCATAGGTTAGCTTTGAGTCAACCCGAATACGTTCCATGTCTTCCCCTACGTAATCTCGTAGAGTTCGAAATGCTAAGGTTAAATCTTCATGCAAAATACTTTCTTTGCTGGTTTTCTTACGTTTAGTGACGATTTTTTTCCATAGTTTTTTTAAAAACTCGGCATCGTGACGCAACTCAGCTTCGCTGGCACCTTCAGCTGCAGTACGAACTATAAAGCTGCCGTCTTCATCGCCATACTCACCTACAATGCTTTTCAATCGCGCGCGTTCTTCTTCGGTTTCTATACGCTGACTCACACCAACATGGGTGGCATCTGGCATAAACACTAAATAACGAGAAGGGATGGTGATGTCAGTTGTTAAACGTGCGCCTTTAGTACCCAGTGGATCTTTTACCACTTGCACCATAATGTATTGACCTTGGCGCACTAACTCGCGAATATCTTGTACTTTTTTGATTGGTTGCTCGTCAACACCTTCAACAATAGAGGCGCTATTTACAATATCAGACGCGTGTAAAAAAGCCGCTTTATCTAAACCAATATCAACAAACGCAGCTTGCATACCCGGTAACACTCGGCTTATTTTACCTAAATAAATATTACCGACGATACCTAAATTGCCAATACGCTCTAGTTGAATTTCTTGTAATACACCGTTTTCAATCAGGGCAACACGGCTTTCACTCGGGGTGACGTTGATCAGTAATTCTATACTCATGTTACCTACTTAGGAATTCGCTTAATAATTTTTCGCATTCATATAAAGGTAAGCCTACTACCGCAAAATAGCTACCGGAAATATTAGTAACAAAGCGCCCACCGAGTCCTTGTATACCATAGCCACCGGCTTTGTCTTGTGGTTCACCAGTTTGCCAATATGCTGCTAATTCTTGTTCTGAGAGTGTTTTAAAACTCACTTGCGTGGTTACTACACAACTCATGACCTTGTGTTCAGTAGCAAATGCAATTGCCGTTAACACTTGATGACTGCGCCCAGATAAACGTTTTAGGGTTGCCATAAAGTCAGTTTTATCACGGGGTTTACCTAGTGACTGATTATCTATGACCACTACGGTATCACTGCCGAGTACGGGGCGATCTGTATACCCCATAGCAACACCGGTTTGAGCTTTTAGACGCGCTAAACGCTCAACAAGTTCAAGGGGAGTTTCGTCTGCTAGCTGGCTTTCATCAGCATCAACACTAAATTGTGAAAATTCGATACCAAGTTGAGTTAGTAATTCTTTGCGCCGAGGAGAAGCTGACGCTAAATAAATGGCAGTTTGCATTACCTGATCCTGAAATGACGGCGATATTTACGTAGCAATAAGAAAATCCAAGGCCAACTTAACATGCCAGTCACGACCGGCCATAAATACTGCGGGTTGAAATAAACGTCCATTAAAAAGTGATTAAGCCAAAATTGCATTAAGTGATATAAGGTTAAAAATAAGCCCACGAGTATCGCTTGCTGCCAAATTGAAAAATTACGAATTTTTTGAAAGTTACTTGCGGTTACAAAAATACAAATTGAGTAAGTGAGTGAATTAATTCCCAGCGGTGACCCTGTGGCTAAATCAATCAGCAAGCCAACTACCCAAGCCGTACCAATATTTAATCGATGTGGAACAGCTAAAGACCAGTACATTAATACTAATAACACCCAGTCAGGGCGAAAGGGTTCAAACGAAAAAGGCAATGGCATCAATGCCATGATCAACGCAAGGAAGATGCTCACGGCGATTAATAAAAAGTAACGACTATTCATTACTGATAGTTTCCTGCTGATTACGCCATAAGATCACTAATAAGCGAATACGATCTAACTGAGCTATCGGCTCGGCGTATACTTGAGCAAACGGGCGGCCCTCATCGCGATTAATTTCAGTTACCACCGCAACCGGGTAGCCCTCAGGAAAAGTGCCTCCAAGTCCTGATGTCACTAACACATCGCCAATCCGTACATCTAAACTATGGGGTACATGGGAGAGTTTAACTAAATTAATTTTACCAATCCCTTCAACCACGGTACGCACATCATTACGTAAAATACGTACCGGTGTGGCATGGGTTGTGTCGGTCATCAGTAACACCCGAGACGTCGTTGAGCCTACTTTGGTAAGTTGTCCGACGACCCCCATTTCATCAATCACCGCTTGGCCTTCACTGATGCCATCTATCGTGCCACGATTGATCACCACTTGATGGCTATAAGGATTTGAATGAACTGAGAGAACTTGAGCAATAATTTTACGATTTGACTGCTTAGCAGAAGAACCAAGTAACGCGCGTAGCTTTTGATTTTCTTTGTTTAAGAATTGATATTGCTGAAGCTGTTCGCTTTGCAGTAATTGTTTTTTCTTGAGGGCTTCGTTTTCAGTTAATAATTGATCGCGCGTGTGTAAGCTTTTAGCCCCGAGGCTAAATACTTCATAAGGTAAATTGGCTAAATACAATAACGGACTAACTAAGGTGTTTAAACTAGTGCGTACTGTGGTGCCACCTTGCGTATAACGATCGCCTACGATCAACACGATACTCAAAAGCACTGCGACAAAAAGTCGCAGCTGCAAAGAAATGGCACGCCCGAACATTAACTTCATTAGTCGTAACTAAATACATCACCACCATGCATATCAATCATCTCAAGTGCCTTACCGCCGCCACGCGCAACGCACGTTAATGGATCATCAGCAACCACAACAGGAATGCCGGTCTCTTCCATTAATAAACGGTCTAAATCTTTAAGTAATGCACCACCACCTGTTAATACCATGCCTTTGGCTGATATATCTGACGCCAGCTCTGGTGGCGATTGCTCAAGGGCAACCATTACCGCACTAACAATCCCCATTAATGGCTCTTGCAAGGCTTCTAATATTTCATGTGAATTAAGCGTAAATGAACGCGGAACACCTTCGGCAAGGTTACGGCCACGTACTTCAATCTCAATTGGCTCATCTGTTTTAAACGCAGAACCAATTTGATGTTTAATGTTTTCAGCCGTTGCTTCACCAATTAAACTACCAAAATTACGACGTACATAGTTGATAATTGCTTCATCAAACTTATCCCCACCAATACGTACAGATGATGAGTACACCACGCCGTTTAGTGAAATAATTGCAACTTCAGTGGTTCCACCACCGATATCTACAACCATTGAACCTGTTGCTTCTGATACCGGTAAACCGGCACCGATTGCCGCAGCCATTGGCTCTTCAATTAAATAAACTTCACGCGCACCTGCGCCCATAGCCGATTCACGAATTGCGCGTTTTTCTACTTGCGTAGCACCGCACGGTACGCAAATAAGCACACGCGGACTTGGACGTAAAAAGTTATTGTTATGCACTTGCTTGATAAAGTGTTGCAACATCTTTTCAGTTACATAAAAATCAGCAATTACACCGTCTTTCATTGGTCGAATGGCTTTGATATTACCAGGCGTTCGACCTAGCATTTGCTTTGCTTCAGTCCCTACTGAGGCAACACTTTTAGGACCACCAGCGCGTTCTTGGCGGATCGCAACTACAGATGGTTCATTAAGGACAATGCCTTCGTCTTTAACATAAATGAGGGTGTTGGCTGTACCCAAGTCGATCGATAGATCGTTTGAAAAAATACCACGGAGCTTTTTAAACATGAGGCTGGATGACCTTTGAAAAACGTTCTTATATTAGCTTATGCAACTTTACCATGCTGAATCAGTTCGGCAATAAAAAGTGCAGCTACCTTTGTTAATTGGGTAAAAAAGGAAGCAACGCTTCCTTTTTAAATTAATTTTATCGTTCGCGTACTAGACGAAAACCGATATAGTTTGCACGAAAGTCTGGCGCTAAAATCAAACGAGTTGAAGCACGAGCTAAACTAGGTGCAAAATTCCACGCACCACCTCGGACAGTAACATCCGCTTGTTCAGCTGACTTATGAGTCCATTCCCATACATTTCCTACCGTGTCGTAGAGACCAAACGCATTAGGTGCAAAGGAGCCAGTTGGCGATGCACTTTTATTTGACCACTCACTACCACACCATCCACAATTGGCTAAATTTTTACCTATTTCATTACCCCACGGGTATTCAGTTTTAGTACCAGCGCGTGCTGCATACTCCCACTCAACCTCATTAGGTAACCGGTATTGTTGACCTGTTTGACCAGACAACCAATCAGCGTATGCTTTCGCATCGTTGTAGGTTAAGCACACGGCAGGAAAATCACTGCCTTGCTCAAAACCTGGATTACGCCAGTTTAAATTTGCTTCCCAGACTGGTTCGCCATTTAAATAATAGGCGCAACCACGATTACGCTCAGCTTCAGTTTTATAATTAGTGTTGCTGACGAACTTTTGATAAGCACCGACTGTCACTTCTTTATTTTGCATCGCAAATGAGTTTGCAATGGTTTTTTCAACAACTGGACGCTCATTTGCAAGTCCATTACCATTGATATCACCCATTTCAAACTTACCTGCGGGAATGACTACCACGTCAGCAGCTGCGGCATTGCCTATAGCTGTACTGGTTACTGATGTCGTATTACGTTGCTCACTGGTGTATGTCGGTGCAGCAATCGACTCAGGCTTTTTTACCAACTTAGCATGAATCGTCTGCGGCTTTCGTAAATCAACACGCACGCGATAAGGTTTATAACCCTGCTTGCGAACTTCAACATCATGAATACCACTTGGTAAAGTCGTTGCTAAACGTGTTGAACCAAAACTTACGCCATCAATAAACACTTCGTCATCGTATACGTTTGAACGCAGTGTAAATTCAATCATTTTATTACTATCAACGACTTGTGTATTAACCGTTGGCATTGGTTTGACTGAATAATCACGTATTGGTTGTTCACTCAAGCGTGACACCGAAACGTTGGCATTATCCTGACCATCACTGAATGTTAACTGACTATCAGTAAAAGTAGTGTCATACCGAGTTTGATAGGTTGCCGTTAGCGGCGTGCCGTACTCTGAACAATAGCGATTATCAACACTCAATAAATTACATAAGCGACTGCTATTCACATCACCGCGCATAGTGACGCTTAAGTTAACGTTATAATTGCCTTGGCCGCTAAAAGCACTATTGACCACATGGCTACTTAAAACCTGTACTTGCGCACCAGCCATATTGCGCTTTGGTTCAACTAGGCGCTCTTCAGTTAAGTTAGCAAATATTTGATCTACAAAACGCTTGGTTGCTTTTTGTAAGCCCATTTGCTGGCCTCGTTGCTCACAGGCTGCCAATGTTTCTGTACGTTTACAGTTGATAGTGTGATTAACTTCTAGCGTCCCTTCACGGGTAAACTCATTACGTAAGCGCTCAACTCGGGCTGTTGTTAATTGTTCTTTTAAGCTTTCGAGTGTATTTAACTGGGTATGTTTTGCTACGCGAATTTGTTCAATGTCTTTGCGGTGGGATGCAATTGCCGCCAACTGCATCGCGATATCGTCTTTATTTTGCTTATGATCAACCACAGCTTGCTGGTATCGCGCCTGTGCAGCACTTATATCAATAGTGGGATCATCAATTAAACGACGATACATTTCATTCATGGCATCAAGTGCTTGATTTTTTTCTTTGTCCAGCTCAGTCGAACGAGTGCGTAATAAATCAAGTTGACTTTGTAACTGACTTTCTTCTTTTAAATGTTTTTCAAGTATCTGTGTAGCGTTATCGTATTCAGCTTGTTTAATACTGATCTCAGATTCAATTCCAGTAACTGTGGCTGTATCTTGTGCAAATGCACTTGATGCAAACAAGCTAGCTGAAATTAACAGAGATAAAGGAGCAATTCGCATATATTCCATTCCCAAAAAGCGGCAATTATTTGGTCATTATTTATTTTTTATAATTAAACTCTTATGCTATGTACTTGCAAGGCAAAACACAAGCTTTGTTCAAAAATTATCTGAGTTTATACCTAATTAGCCTCAAGATGCGAGCTTCAGTTGGAATTAAAAGTGATTTAAGCTAGGCATTAGTTGCAAATGATGGCTGTTCCCTTGTTAAGATCAGCCCCCTGTAAAAGTAACCTAATATAAATTAGCTTTTAACCAGCCCATAAAGCGCTTTATAGGAACCAACTTTGTGAAACATTAAGCTCTGAATTTTAAGCTGGTTTGACATACAGTTATTACCGTACTTCACGCCAGTAAATAACACGATCATTTCCTCTAAAACGGCCAAATTGTAAAATTCCTTGCGGATTTAACTGACTTGCGTCTCCTTGCCAATCCCACTCAAGCCAATTTTCTGTATCGTACTCAAGTGTAAAAATACCTGCGCCTTTAGGCTCAGCATAGATACCATTACTCGCTGGGTAAATGCCTTGTTCGAGTTGACCACTTCTTCCACTGCCATAAATATAACTGAGCTCAGGCGTGCTAGGAGTGATTTGTGTTATTTGTGGGTGTGCAAAGACAGTGCAATTATTATTAGTATCAAGTACAAACTCGCTGCCATTAAAATACTGCGCCTGCATAGGCACAAGTAAATTATCTAAATCAGACCCTGCATTATCACCCAGCACTAAGCGGCCAAAGCGAAAACTAATAGGCGTATCGTTAAGCACAACACTATTACAGCTGCTGTTTGCTGCGCAGTCGGTTGCTAAATTAGGATTATCGTCGGCAGCTGTTAATACAGCCCCTTCAATTCCCGTCACAGTTGCCATCAAATTTACACTTTCAAATGGGCCATCGGGATCATTAAAGCCGCGTCGAGCTAAAATAGTATCGCTATCACTTATAGTAAAAAGTCCTGCTAGGGCTGCGGTACTGCCCCACTGGCTAGCCTCTAAGTTTTGCAATCTAGGAGTTAAACTACTACCCGAGACATAATTTCCTACTTCACTGTTCTCTGCATTAATGCTTACCGTTGAATTAACAAACCCGCCTATATAGTTTTTCATTACTTGGTTATTTTGATTAAGCGCCTGAACAGTAAACCCTAACGTAAACGGTTCACTCAAATAAGTGCTATTGCTGCCATAACGGGTGCACTGTGCATTGGCTTGAATATTTTGTACCGCATATTGCGAAGGCGCAAAACGACCAACACGAGTAATCGCTCCGCGCACATCACCGGCCCCCAAATAGTCGGCATCTTTGAGCCCCGCAACTAAATCAATAATACCAACTTGGTCGTAGCTATAACTTGATATTGATTCACTTAAGTTACCGGTATCTGCAAACGCAACTAAATTTTCTTCTTGTAACGTACCCAGCACACCCGCTGTTGGCAAATAAACGCTGGGTTGCACATCCGGTTGCTCACCAATAAAGTGCTTAGCGACTGGATTACTTGAAATAGCACTGTAATTATCTGGGTAGCCATCATTATTGGTGTCTTGGTTATCAAGCCATTGCACCGCATTCATTTTTAGCGAAAATGACTCGCCGGTTAGTTTAAATAAACTGCCGCTGGCATCATTAGCTTGCGCACTGGTATCAGCAAAGTTCATTGCTAAACCAAAGGGCTTAACCACAAATTCATTTGAGCTACCCGTTAAATTCACCGATAAATTAGTCACGGGATCGAGCACTAAGTTTAATTTTGCATTCAAACTCAGTTTGCCAGCATCGGGATAATTAATCACAATCGGTGCTTTTGAATCACTATCAAACTTTAAAGGCACTGTTTGATAACTTTGACCAATGCTATGGGTTGTGCTGTTATTTGTTAGAGCAAGATTATCGATGCACGTAGAGCCTGCACTGCAGCTATAGGCTAAATCTATAGCCACCTCTCCACCAGCAGGAAAAGCAGCTTCGCACACTCCGGTTGTGGTATTCGTTTTCACAGCTTGGATTGCTAATTGTGATGCATTGAACCCGGTGTTTGACGGTTTACCTGATAATTGGTTTAAAATTGATGTGGTGTTATTAGTCTCATCGCTAAAAATAAACCCCGCGTCTGAAAAAGTAACCTTACAACCACCTAAGCCCACATTTGTACCACCAATATAACAACGTAGCGGCGCTGATGGGTCTGCAACATTATAACCAAATTGCACTTGCCCTGTAGTACGCTTAGCGAACTGTAAATCTGTAATGCCAGTAAAAGTTATCACCTCACCCGTCACCCAACTTTGTTGAGTACTATTATTTGGTGATAAATCTAAAGTGGATACTTCATCATAAATTATATCGCATGCATCATTAGCACAAGCAGTTAGCGTTAGTTCTTTGGCTTCGCAGGTAAGGCCTTTATTATCACTCATTGATAATCGGTAATGATCCAATAAAACCGGCGTATTAATACCACAAAAACCAGGAATGTTATTTGGTACTGCAGTACCAGTAAATGATGAACTTTCTTCAGCAATTATCTCCGTGCCTGAGGTGATCATGCCAGTATAATGAGCTTCTTGTGCAATGCGTACTTCACCTGTTGCCACTAAAAAAGCTGAAAAATCGACTGCGGCACCAATCGACACCGCACCATCTACATAAATCGCTAAATACGCCCCATTTTCTATTGTAATTTTAGTATTCGCCACAGTTAAAAATGACGTCGACAGTAACGTAGTAGAGTTTTGTAAAAAAATACGTGTGGGTGCGGTTACTCTATACTCAGGCGCAATCATGGTCATTTGTAACTCATCAAAAAAATAGTCACCACCGAGTGTTGTAGGAATTGCACTACCCGATGAGCCATCATTGGCCACTGTTGGTACTTGTGAAGCTTGTCCTGCAGTTAACGCATTTTCACCTTTTGCAGCGCAAGGCTGACCATTACAAAGAGGGATATTAGTTAATGCCGTTGAAATATAGTTTGTGGTCGTAAGCATATTCGCGTTGTTATCGGTGACTGTCACTCCTTGGACTAACTGAATTTGGCCATTGTTATAGGTTGCAATCGCACCGGGGAATAATGTGTCACAACTTAGAACATCGCCATTTGACACAAACGTACTGGTCATAGCTAAGATAGAGGCTTCTTCGTCTGGGTGCCTACGCTCATTGTCTCCATCACGGTCTTCATCAACAACTATTCCCAAACGCGTACGAGTCAAATTGCAACTTCGTAGCCAACCACCATCTTCGCCCACTCGGCTATTTTTACTTGCAACAACCAATGGAGCAGTAGCAAAATTATTTGAGAAATAAAAATAGTTACAACCGTCACTCCAACCATCGACATTGTAACCAGTAAAAAAGCTCTCCCATAAAACTTCTACCTGATTATCATCAACAAAGGTACGATTGTTGCCAGGCTCAACAACTAAATAAGCCACTTTTTCACTATTTATTAAGCCACTTCGTGTCTCTGAGGCTTCTAGCGCAATATTAACCCCCGAAGTTGTTAGCGAGTTAGTTTCTACGGCAATCGTTAAAAATGGTCGTAATGCATCTGTAGGTGGATTGCTTTCCAAACTATTAATGGTTTGTAGAGAGTGAAAAAAGTTCGGCCTAACAGCAAAAGGTTGAGCAAAATTTATTGCCTGATAACTTTTAGGCAAAACGTAGTTAGACTTAGGACCATATTGAATCTCTAATTGGATATCTGTACTGCCAACCTCCATTATTGTGCCATCTGGAAATTCATGAACACCGTACTCGACCGCTAAGTAATGTGCTCCCATAGTAATATGCTCACCGTCTTCCCCGGTAGGTTCCAAAGGTAGAGCTTCAAATCCGGTTGTTGTTACATTACGAATTCGTACAATCGCAGGGTTACCCCCTTGATTAGTTGATAGCATAAACACCGCGGGAGGTGTTTCGTACTCTTGTTGAAAGTTTATCTTGGTCCAAATCGGTGAGACATAAGTGTCTTGCAACTCAATAAAGCGCCCTTCAATTTTAGGAACTACAGCAATGCTGTTAGCACTAAAGATCATTATGATTATGAAGATGAATAACTTATATATCATGGCAAAGTCTTCGCTTCGACAGAGAGTGTACGCTGAGTTTGCCAGTAGTCTTTACGACATGCTTCGCCGATAGCACAACTACTTGGCGAGCATGTGGCACGGCTTTGTAAATAAAAAACATTCACCGAGCCTGCGCTATTACTGCTATCAGGTACATTCAAGTATTGCTGACAAGTTATCGTTACTGTGCAGTTCTCTAAATACTGAGTTTGAAAAACAGGGGAGGTAGTTACTGCTGCACAGTTTAGTGCTGGACTATTAAGTGGAAATATTTCAGTTAGCCCGCTTTCTAACCCACTTTGTGCAGCTAAATAAGCGCGAGAGCCATAATACTCGATCACATTTTGCTGCGAAGATGCCGATAAAATCCTGACTAAAGCCAAGCCAAGTACTAGCATCACAACAATGATCACCAAAGTGACAATCAGTAGGTTACCACCTTGATAAGCTTTATTTATAACCGTTCTTTTTATTCGTGGGCTAAGGTACATTGGGTATATGCACCTCATGATTAAACATCATAGCTTCATTATCATTAAACGCCATAATCGCGTGAATGTTCAGCACTGCATTACGAGTTAATGCAATATCCCCAATTCTAAAAAATGCATTATTTGCTAGGTTATTTTCTATATGGAGCGCTAATAGATCACGTTTAACGCCTGTTGTAGCCTGTAGCTCAACTGCATCCAGCTGGGAGCTATTGAAGCCATAATCTTGATAACGATAAAGCTGTGTCCCTTCTACACAAAAACTAACAGGCGTCGCCAGTAAGTAAATTCGTTTTGCTGGTGACTCTTGTGCAAATGCTTGATCAAATTGCCATTGATCTAACTCACTGTTTGAAGATGATACGAAATTAGTTAATTGCAGACGTTTATTATTACTTACGTCGTAGACTTCTGCTGGATCTAATGGATAAATACTGGCCCAATCGCCAAGACTTGGTTGAGTTAAGTCATTTAATTCAAAATCTACTGCCGTAACAATAAAGGGAGCAGTGTTAGGTAAGTAGCCAGTGTAATGGGTAGCTGATTGAAAAGGCGTAAACTCAAGGCATTGGCTCAAACCACAGTTATTTTCACAGCTTAAACGTAAAGAGTTTGGCATCGCATGGCGTAGCTCTTTTGCTAAACGTGTCAACATAAAGCGTGCTTGTGCTACAGCCTCTTGGCGCTCCACCCCTTGACTATAAATATTAAATCCAGAGTTAATAAAAGCAAAAGAAGTAACAGCCAGTATCCCCAATATAACCATAACAAGCAGAAGCTCTATTAAGGTAAATGCTGATTGTTTTAGGTACTTACTCATCAATAATTACCCTTATATGCACTAAAACCGTATTCTTCGCCATTGGGACTGCTTATAATTACCGTGACACGCTTTGCTAGTACACCATCGTTTGCTGTTGCGCTATTAAAGTCACTGTCATATACAACGGTAACGACCACATTAAAGCCTTGATATTGGGTAAGCACTTGACCCAAACTATTTGTTATAGGCTGATCACTCAATGCAATATAATCGTCAACATCATCATAAGTGGTGCGTGTTTCGCCCTCTTCTGAGCCTAAGTTCTCTGAGCTTGTACAATCTTCAGCATCTAATGAACTTTCAGAGCAACGCCTAAATGGCGGTGCACGCTCGCTGTGCTCATCAAATGACTTGGCCAAAATTTCATTCATTAATGATTGCCCTAACTCATTTGCCCGCAACTGTATGATAGGGTCTGCGCTTTGCCGTGCTTGAGGTGCAATTAACCCTGTAATAATCGTCAGTGCAATGGCAAAAATGACAATGCTGATAATCAATTCAATTAAGGTAAACCCATAATTATGGGCACGCATAAATAAGCCCTTCGCCACTGATACACACACCGGCAAGCGATATATCAATGCGACAAGTGCCATCACAACTTTGATCGCTTCGACCTAAAGGATCAAAATTAATCTGCGTAAATTGGGCCCCTTTATCGTCCAATGCAGTAAAAACAAAATCACTGCGCTGCGTTTTAATAGCTACTACTGAATCTTCCGGGTTATTTACATCAGCACCACCTGTGCAGGTATCCGGTGTCGGTCCTGCAATTAAGGTCGCGGTTATGTACAATTTATGACAACTCGTAAGCCCAGTATCTTGCATTGCTCGTAACTGAGCTGTTCTTAGCACTGCTAATACCCGATCGCGATATGCATAAGCGTCTTCCGTTGAACTCCCTAGAAACTTGGGCCCTGCCGTTACCGACAGGATACCCAAAATAACTAAGGTGATAATCAATTCAACCAAAGTAAAGCCACGCAATCGTTGCTTACACGTATATTTCATTGTTAATGAATTAACACTCATCCAATACGATATTAACTACTGGTGGATTATCTTTACTCGTTGCTGGTGTGTACTCAACACGGCAATTATCGGTTACAACATAACTATTAGGGAAGATAGTAACTATTGTGGTTTCACTATCACCATCGACCAGATTGAAATCAGCACCATTTACATTTGAAGCAACAGCAGTCACATCTGCAAAATCAATATCTAAGAATTTCTCAAATGCTTCAATGGTACCAACAGGGTAGCCATAATGAAGTGCTACGCCTTCCACTTCTGGGGTTACATTGGCGTCGTCATATGCATAATTTTGCACGTTTGCGATTATCGCTTTACCATTGACTATATTCATCCCACTGCGAATAGAGCCTTGAACGCCCTCAAGTGTTGATGCATTAGCATCTCCCTGCAGATTCAAAAAGCGAGGAGCTGCAACAACGGCCAAAATACCTAAAATGACGATTACGATTATCAGTTCTACTAAAGTAAAACCTGCTTGTTTATTCACTATGTTACTGTTCATTGATTGCGTTTTCATAAGTAAGCCTCTTTGTTATTACTTAAGATTTAAAAATCTGTACTTTGCCTGTTACAGGAAAATACGAAAATCCACTGGTGCCAACGTGTGGTTCACCATCTATTG
Organism: Pseudoalteromonas sp. 1181_04; assembly: GCF_052850545.1. Classification (NCBI taxonomy): domain Bacteria; kingdom Pseudomonadati; phylum Pseudomonadota; class Gammaproteobacteria; order Alteromonadales; family Pseudoalteromonadaceae; genus Pseudoalteromonas; species Pseudoalteromonas sp. 1181_04. The sequence continues at coordinate 121,711 of NZ_VXCS01000010.1, read as the reverse complement.
GAATATTTTTCGCATCTAAAGAATGAGTTAAATAGTAAATACATTGCAGCTTATCTGCGTTATACCTCACTAAAAACATTGAATCTTTAACTACTGACGCGTCACTACTTAGGGTATTGCTTGGCGCGTCTTGTAAAACTACATTCAGCACCTGTTGGCATTTGGTACAACTCATCGCTAATGCCTGCGTGTTCTCTTGCTCTGTATCATCACTTGTTGGCGTGCCTAAACTGCCATCAACACCAACAACTACACCTCCATAATTTATATGCGTAACAAACTGCGAAACCCCATTTCCAGATGGTCTCGCGTCCAGCTCCCATTGCCCCCTAATTAAACCAACAGCACTGGCAAAACCACCAGCAACGGCATCAATATTTGAACGATGGGCTCGCTCCTTAATATCTAAAAACTGCGGTACAGCAACACTCATTACAATCGCCAATAAAATAACCACAAGCACAAGTTCCAAAAGCGAAAAACCAGCCATATGGCGCACTCTACCCAGCATTACTAACCACCTTTAATTGCTGACATCATGTTCCACATCGGCATAAAAATACCCAATGCCAAAATAAGCACCATAACAGCCACTATCACGGTTAAAATAGGCTCTATCTTGGCGGTTAAACTGCGTAAATCGTAATCAACTTCTCGCTCATAATAATCGGCAGCTTCTTGCAAAAGTTCATCTACTCGGCCCGTTTCTTCACCAACAGCCACCATTTGTAGCACTAACTGGGAAAAAAGCTCGCTACTCCTTGAGGCCCTTAACAGGCTGTCACCTTTTTCTATATCTTGACGAATATTTAAAATTGCTCGCTCCATATAACTGTTATCAACCGCTTTTGCAGTCAACGATAGTCCTGTAGTCATAGGTACACCCGAGCGCAATACCATAGCTAAACTTTGGCTGTACCTTGCAAGTAATGAGCGATGAATAATGTTTCCCACTATAGGAATTTTTAATTTGTAGTGGTCCCAATTATATAAACCAACTTCTGTTGTTAGGTATCGGCGCCAAGCGATCACACTGCTAACCAGTATTAGTAATAAAAGCCACCAGTAATTAACGAAGAAGTAACTTGTTGCCACCAAAATTTGGGTCATTAATGGTAGTTCTGCATCAAATTTAGCGAACATGGTGGCAAACACCGGGATCACAAATATATTTAAAATCACCATGGCAACTAATAACGCAGCAATCACAAAAGTGGGGTAGCGCATTGCGGCTTTTATGCGTTTGCGCGTTTCTTGTTCTTTCTCAAAATAACTAGCGAGTTGGTGAAAAGCATCTTCTAATCGCCCTGAGCCTTCGCCCACCAAAACCATTGCGATAGTTAATCTGCTAAATACTTTATTGTGCATGGTCATGGCACTGGAAAGATCCCGACCTTGCTCTAGTTGTTTGATTATGTCTGTTAAAACTAGCTTAAACTCTTTATTCTGTGTGGTATCAGCTAACCCCACCATGGCACGAATAATCGGTATACCCGCTTTGAGCAACGAATACATTTGCCGAGAAAACATAATCATGTCTGCAAGGTTTATTTTTTCTTTAAATAACTGGCCTAGCGGTAGGTTAATATCGCTTTCTCTATCAATTTGGGTAATCGATATCGGCGTAAATTGGCGTTTTAACAAGCTATCGGCAACACCGGCTTGACTAGCAGCTTCAAGTTGCCCCTTAATTAAAATGCCTTTTTGGTCTTTAGCTTGATAGTTATAAAGGTGCATCATCACCTCCTACCATTTCAGGAATATATTCAGCCACTTTAAATACTTCATCTAAAGTGGTTATCCCCTGCTTGGCATACCCTAACGCCATGGTAGATAACGGCGCAAAGTAAGGGTTGTTCTTGGCAGCCCGAGCAAAACCTTGAGTGTCATTTTGACGAAGACACTCCATCATGGCTTCATCCATTTCGAGTAACTCAAAAACACCGACCCGACCTTTGTAACCTGAGTGATTACACGCGGTACACCCCTTACCATAAAAAAATTCGGTTTTGTCTACATTAACATTTAAATACTTTAACCAGCTTGCCTCTTGAGCATCGGGTGTATATGTATGCTTGCAATTTTGACATACCCGCCTAACTAAACGCTGAGCAATAATGGCTCTTAGTGAGCTGGCAACTAAATAGGCTGGCGCTCCCATATCAATTAACCGCATTGCACTGGTTATTGCGTCATTAGTATGCAGAGTTGAAAGCACTAAATGCCCTGTTAATGCGCCCCGCAGGCCTATATCAACCGTTTCTTTATCACGCATTTCCCCCACCATTAGAATGTCAGGGTCTTGACGTAGCGCGGTTCTTAAAATACTGGCAAAACTAAGCCCTATTTTATTTTTAATCTGTACTTGGTTTATCCGGCCAATGCGATACTCCACCGGATCTTCTACTGTAATAATTTTATTTTCTGGCTGGTTTAGCTCACTCAACGCACCATATAAAGTGGTTGTTTTACCTGAGCCTGTTGGCCCGGTTACCAAAATCATGCCATGAGGGCGCTTTAAGATTGAGCGAAACCGTTTTAGCAACGCTGCAGGCATACCGGTTTCATCTAATGATAGTAACCCGGCAGATTGATCAAGCAGCCGCATAACAACCGATTCGCCATATTGAACCGGCATAGTAGACAAACGAACATCAATACTATGAGTGTGCACTTTAATATTAAAACGGCCATCTTGTGGTAAACGCTTTTCTGAAATATCTAAGCCAGACATCAATTTAAGTCGTAAAACTAATGCTGATGCTATTTTAACTTGATTGAGAACATGCTCTTGTAATACCCCATCAACACGCTGACGAATTCGTAACATGCCTTCATCTGGTTCAATATGTATATCTGACGCTCTGACCTGAACCGCATCTTCAAAAATCGATTGTAATAATTTTACTACGGTCGCATCAGAGGATTCATCACCTAACGAATTTAAGTCAAATTCTTCTACATCTTCATACTCTTCATGTAACTGCTCGGCAAAGCTGGTAATTTCTTCTGTCCGCCGGTAAACGTTATCAAAAGCAGTCATGATCTGACTTTCTTGCACTACCGCTAAATCAATTCGCTTTGGCGCTAAAATTGGTGCGAGTTGATCAAGCCCTCTTAAATCGGCCGGATCACTCATCCCCACAAGTACTGAGTCACCATTATCTTCTATAACGAGCGCTCTATAGCGGCGCGCCATTACTTCAGAAAGCAACTTGGATACTTCAGGTGAGATTTTGCGTTGCGAAATATCTAAAAAGGGAACTTTTAATTGCTGAGCTAAAAACCTTAGTAATTGTGGCTCACTAATAAACTCAAGAGCAATTAACGTTGCACCTAGCTTACGCCCGGTTGCAGCCTGCACGTTTAACGCTTCACTCAATTGCGCTTCAGTGATCATGTTTTCTTCAACTAATAAATCACCTAACCTTAGACGTAGACTGGGTCTCATGACACACCTCCTAAGGTCTGCAAACGTTGCTTTGCATGTTTTAACACTGCAGGGTTTAAGTTACCCACTTCGATTGCAGCTAGGTAATAACGTTTCGCCGAGAGGTAATCACCTTGTGCATCTTTAGAAGTCGCCATAGCTAACCACCATTTACCTTGCTGAGGCTGTAACTGTGTTAATTGCTCAAAGCAAACCAATGCACGAGTATGATCACCTAACTGCTGCGCAGCAGTGCCTTTAAGCGCCCAATATTGCGCATCACCTTGGCTATCAAAATCATCGCTTAATAATTGTTGTACCACTGAATATTGCTTGCGCGTAATATAAATTTTACTAAGCTGCACTCGCCACTCGAGTACTTGCGAGTCAAACGCAATGCCATGTTCTAAAATACTTTGCGCGGATAAAATATCTTGCTGCTGAAAATAAGTTGCTGCGAGTAAACTTCTTGCAGCTATATTCCCTTTATCTCGATTAAGAATTTGGCTTAAATCATCTATGCCTTCCTGATATAAACCAAATTCGAGGGCTTGCTTAGCTTGGCGCAGTAGCTCAGCTATTTGCTGTTGCTCTGTTCGTTGCTGAGTCACTTTTTTAACCTGAAAACTACTTTGTTTATTGGCACTAGGCACTGTATTTGGCTCAACCGTGATAGCTGCAACCATGGGTTTTTCAGCTACAAACGGCTCTTTGGTGTCCGTTTTTACCGCTGCGACTTCTTCAATAATGGGTTCTACTTTAGCAACTGGTTTAATTACATCAGAGTTACTCACCACAGGAGCATTAATTAACACTGGCGTGTTATTTTGCTCAGCCTCTTTTGAGCTTTGAGCTTTGGTAACTAGATCCATTCGTTCTGGTAATTGAGCAGCATCATCACTTGCTGTAGGTAAATAAATATAGCTCAATACAACCACTAACAAGGCAATGGCGATTATTAGTAGCTTTTTAATAACACCATGCGAATCATAAACAGGGTCTACTACAACTGTACCTTGCTCATTTAACGAAGTTGTTGGCTGTCGCTGCTCAATATTTTTAAGCATAGAATTAATGACACTCATAGCCATTGCCTCCACGCCCAAATTATCATAATGGCAATAGCCGATAGACTCACCACTGCAATATTCCAACCATTGATGTAATTATTCACGGTGCAATCTTCGGTGTCTTTTACCGCAAGCTTTATGTGCCGGCTACTTACTGCGGTGAGCCCTTCACCGTAAGCTTGCAGCAAGGTTTTATGACATAAGATATTTACTAACCGAGGAATACCACGACTTGCTTGCGCTATTTTTAAGCCTAATTGCTTGGTAAATAGCGGTGCACCTTTAAAACCTGCGACCTGTAATCGATGATTAATATAGTAAATTACTTCGCCGCTAGTCATTGGTCTTAGCTGGTAAGAAAAGCTAATACGCTGGCGTAATTGGCGAACCCGTGTATGCGCTAGTTTTTCGTCTAATTCGGGCTGCCCAAACAGCACCACTTGAATCAGTTTTTCGCTTTCAGTTTCAATATTGGTAAATAGTCGTAACGCTTCAAGAGCATCCCAGCTTAGGCTTTGCGCCTCATCTATCAGTAAAACAACTTTTTTGCCTTCTTTTTGTAACGCTAATAAATGATGATTGATCAACTGACTTAGTGCTTGCTGATCTAATTGTTTATCAACGTCCATACCTAGCTCTACAGCGAGTGCCCAGCGTAGCTCATCTGGGCTTAAATATGAGTTAGGTAGATAAGCAACGGTGTAATCATGCTCAATTTGATTAAGTAATTTACGGCACAATAAAGTTTTACCCGTGCCGACCTCTCCTGCTACCTTAATAAACCCCTCTCCCATTTCAAGTGCAGTAATAAGCACCTGCATTGCTTCATTATGCGGTGCAAGCGCACAGAAAAACTCGGTGTTAGGGGTTAAGGTGAAAGGCATTTCACTTAAATTAAAAAAGCTCAAATACATAGCTAGTTCTCATACCAAGTATTAAGTAGTTGGCGGCTGCGTGTTTGCTGTTTTTTCCACGTATCTGGCATTACAACTGTTGGCTTTAGCAATATAACGAGCTCTTTCTTTTCTTGGCGTTTACTAATACTTTTAAATAAATTACCAAATAAGGGGATATCACCTAATACCGGTGTTTTAGACTCTTCATCGGTGGTTATCGTTTGCATTAAGCCACCAATCACAACAATTTCACCGCTTTGCGCACGAATTACCGTGTCTGATTCCCTAATGTTGCTTTGTGCTAACGGTAAAATAAACTCATCATTATTAAGGGTAATGACCTTTTGTTGCTCTTCAGTTTGAGTGACGGAGGGGTGAACATGTAAGATCACTGAGCCGTATTTGTCTATTTGTGGGGTTACATCGAGGGCAATCCCTGAAAAGAAAGGAGTTAGGTCAATTTCTGGGGTTGTTGTGGTGGCATTCCCTGTTACAGTGGTACTTGAAACATTCGTAACAAAATACTCATCTTGACCTACTTTAATGACCGCTTTTTGGTTATTAGTCGCAGTCACTCGGGGGTTTGAAAGCATCTGTACATCGCCCTGAGTTTCTAATAAGCTAATCACCCCAGTAAAGTCTGCGTTATTAATAACTAAGTTTGATACACCACCTAGAGCGGCCGTAATACTATTACTAATTTGCCCTGCTGCAGTGGTCGCGAACGACAGACTTGTACTGCCAATTGAACCCGCAATTTCGTTCCAATTAACACCTTGCTGGTATTCATCTTTAAGCGTGACTTCGACTATTTTGGCTTCTAAAATCACTTGTCGCTGTAAGTTTTCTTGGGTTTGCCGCAAAAAGTCCTTTAGCTGCATTATTTCACTCGGTAATGCATTAACCGTTACTAAGCTGGCTTGTGGGCTGGCGATAACATAGCGCCCATCACCGGTGCCAATCAAGGATTTTAAAGCCAGCTCTAGATCTTTCCAAAAGTCATTACTGTTAGTGGTTTGAATACGCGAACCGTTAAGTTCAATATTTTGATTATTACCAAACTCACTATCTTGTTGATTATTATTGTTATAGTTATTCGAACTATTGCTTTGATTAGAATTATTATTATCAGCCATTTGGCTCACACCACCAGCAACAACACTTACCGTAGACTGACCACTACGTTTCATCATTAAATAGTTAACAGGTATTGTTTCAGTGCGCATTTTTGCAGGTAGCACCTGTACAACTCGTCCTTCGTGAACAATATCAAGCGGGTACATACGTTTAATTACATTTATTACCTCATCAAAGGTAACATTTTTTAATGTGAGACTAATGGTGCCAGCTACCTCTGGGTGTATAGCAACGCTATATGGCGTATCGTCAGTTAAACCAGCAAAGAAAGCGCGCACTTCTACTTCATTTGCAGCCACTTCAAAACGCTTAACTGCCAACTCTGTATTAAGGCTTTGCTCGCTATCAAATGACGATAATAAGCTTTGCGTAACTTCATCGGGCACTGTCAACGGAGCTACTGTAGTTTGCTGCTCAGGCTGAGCTGTGAGCTCTTGCTCAATATGGGGCTTTATTTCTTTACCTGGAGCAAAACTATGGCAACCACCAAGGTAGATAGGTAACAGCAATAAAATAGTCAGCTGACTAGGTAATTTAATTTTTAATTTCATAATCATATAAATCTAATTTTATTTGCTTATTGTCATTCGCTAACACAACTTGCTTAGAGCTTATGGTTAGCACTTTATAGTCATTTATTTGATCGCCTACGGTATAAATCTGTCCTGAAATAATCGCTTTATAGCGGCCTGACCTTTTAATTATTGATTGCAGCTTGAGGCTACTTTGCTGATTTTTAACTACGCTAGTAGCGAGCAAATTTTGTGGCTTAGTTGGATCGGCCAACTGCTGCGCAACCACGTCTGCTGAGCAAACAAATAACCCAAGCACACTAAAGAGCAATAAATTTTTCATTCGCGCTCACCGTTGCTATATGTATGATTAATTGCGCCCGAGGGTAATCCTCTACTTGATAGTCAAAACGCTGGATTAAGAGTTTTTCTTTACTTTGTTTTAGCGATGCTAAATATTGTTGCAAGTTAAAATACTGTCCCTGTAATGTGAGCACCATTTGATGTTCAAAAAACAGTGTTTTAGCTTCGTTTGCACCAACCTTAGTAACATCGACAGCTTTAGGCTCTAACACTTTAAAACTAACAACCTTAACCTCGGTACTTTCTTTTAATAGCTGCTGCAACATATTAGGAACCCGTTCAGCGCTGACAAAGCCTTTGCTAAATTGGCTCAATTTTTCATCAGCAATAGTCAATTCACTCTTTGCCCGTTCTATTTGAGAGCGTAATTCTTTTGTGTAATCATTACTTAGAGCTTGCTCTAACATCGCTAATTGTGTTCTATTTTGAGTTATTTTTTGTTGTGCTTGAGTGTTAGCTTGGTGCTGTTTATTTGCTTGAATTTGCGTCGGCTCGACAATAAATAGATAGCCTAAATATAAAATAATAAATAACCCAGCAAATAAAATAGCCAATTTTTCTCTTATTTGCAGTGCAGCAAAACGCGCTTGATACTTCACCCAAATAGGCCAACTACGAGAGGATTTTTCAGTTTTCATGGCTGTCCTCCTTAGCTGCAACCTCTGTAGCTACATTAAATTCACTTAAGCCGTTTTTATCTTCAAACTCTAAAACCGAAAACTCTTTACCTGCAAAGTATCTTGATTGTTTTAAACTACTCAACCAAATAGGTAACTGAGCCGATTGACTTGCTTGCCCTTTTAAAGTCACTGTTTGCTCAGAAAACGTTACTTGGGTTAACCAAATACTTGCCACATGGTAACGCGCTAAATCAAGCATCACTTGGCTATAGTCCATACTCGATAAAGTTTGTGCAGCCTCCAAGTAACCAAACACTTGTTGTTTGTGGGCAATTTCTTGTTCCATCTTTTTTAACTGCTTAACAAACTGATCTTTATTTTGTTTCTCATCTAATTTAGCTTTCACAGCTTGTAACTGGGTGCTCATTTCATTTAATGTTAATTCAGTTTGTTGCGCCTCTATTTGGTTAAAGTGAACTGATAACGCAAACCCACCCCAACTTATGGCAATAACAAATAACGCTATGCCCCACAGCGCTAATAAACTTTGCAATGGCATTAAGTCACGACGAGGACGTAGTGATTTTTGGTAAAAATTAATTCTATTCTTCATTGCGCGGCTCTTTACTTTCAGCCATAGATATAGCTGCAGCTAGGGCATAGAAGTACTGACTATCTAAACCCTCTGATAAGGCAAGGTTAGGTTGAAAATCAACAACCTTAACTTGTAATAGCTCTGCAAGCTCAGCTCTGAGTGTTAAAGAAGATAAATCGTCGCATTGCAGCTGAATACTGCGTATAGGGGGCTGCTTAAGCTGACTTTCAAAAAAATCCATCGACCGTTGTACCTCTAAACCTAAAGCGTCAATGAACGCACTATTTTGATCTTTTTCTGTAATGCCTACAAAGCCATTTAGCCGCCTTGCCAATACAAGCTTACCGTCACAAATAATCAATATTCTCGGCTCATGTTCAACATGCTGCACCACCAACATATGCGCATCTTTATCTTTACCAAATAAAGTGAGTAATACCATTTCTTCTGACGTCATTGAGCGTAAAATTGCGTTGGTATCTGCAAAGCTATTAATGAACGGCTGAATCTGTGTTTTATCAGTAATAAACACATTCATTTTATTCGCTTGCATTGGTAATGAGATGGGATAATCAATAAAGTCTGCGATGATATTCTCTGGCGCAACGTTGACAAGGTCTTTCGTAGTCCATGGTAACGACTGCACAATTTCGTCATCTGTCAGGTTAGGTTTTTCCATTTGCACAATTTGATAATAGTGGTGAGGTATCACTAAATTAATCGCACAACGCAGCTTACTAACTTCATTTGTACAAGTTACAATTGCTTTTGTATAATCCCGAGGTTCTGTCACTACAACACTGTGGGTTTTATCGATTTGCCAGTGCCCCTGCAAGCGTTTTAAGCTTACAGCATTCACTGTTTTTGCATATGTAGCTATCCCTATTACACAATTCGAATCTAACCCTTGTTGCAACCAAGGAAATAATGAAAAAATCTTCTTTTTCATATAGCTACTTATGTTGGCTATTGATTTTTTAAGTATCGTATATTTTTACTAGCCCGCAAGTTTTCACATAAGAAAAAAGGAACTTGAATGCATAACTCTTTCACTATTGATGAAAATAGCCCGATACAACAAATAGATAGTACCAAGTTAAAAAAAAGAAATATTTCATTATGCATTAAACGTGATGATCTGCTACACCCGCTCATTAGCGGTAATAAATGGCGAAAACTCAAGTACAACTTAATTGAGATGCAAGCACAAAATAAACAGGAGTTAGTAACGTTTGGTGGCGCTTTTTCAAATCATATCCATGCCTGTGCTGCCGCAGGAAAGCATTTTAACTTAACAACCCATGGCATTATTCGCGGCCCTGAACTTGATCAGCAAAACCCGACCTTACAATTCGCCAAACAATGCGGTATGCAACTGCACCCAGTTACCCGCTTAGAGTATCGTGAGCGACACAATGCTGATTATTTAGCGCAATTACAAACTCGCTTTCCTAATGCCTACCTATTGCCAGAAGGCGGTACAAACACAGCCGCTCTACTTGGTTGTAAAAAGCTTGCGCAGTCATTACCCGTCGCCGACTATGTTATCTGTCCAACGGGGAGCGGAGGCACACTGGCAGGGTTAATTGAAGGCTGCGATAACAGCACACAGGTTTTAGGAGTCGCGGTATTAAAGCAAGCTGAGTATTTAATCGATGAAATAAAATCGCTCAGCCCGGTAGCAGCACAACAGCAAAACTGGCAATTACTCACCCAGTTTCATGGCGGTGGCTATGGCAAGTTTAGCCCTGAACTTTGGCAATTTTGCCTGCAGATGCAAAGCCAACATCAACTCCCGCTCGAGCCGATTTACTCAGGAAAAATGATGCACGCTTTATGGCAGTTAATCGCTCAGGATTATTTTCCTAAAGGCAGTAACATCATTGCCATTCATACCGGTGGCCTGCAAGGATTAAACGGGCTGCGTTATCGTGGCTTAATAACTTGAGTTCATGCACTTAATGAGCTAAAAATCAATTTACCGTGACATTAGTAAACTCTTGCAAAGGTTCGGTAAAGTAAAACCCTTGTGCGCCAAGCACGCCCTGCTTTTTAAGCATATTGAGTTCTTGCTGGGTTTCCACGCCAACACCGTATACGGGTAAGTTCACTCGCTCTGCACTGGCTACAATTTGGCGCACCACTTTTTGCTGCGTTACATTTTTATCAATGTCGTGGATTAAATCATAGCTAAGCTTGAGTCCTTTGATCCCTTTGTAAGGCGCTAATAAAGCGATTTTATCGTGCGATGAAACATTATCAATTGATACTGAGCTCCCCACTGATTTAATTGTACTAAAAGCAAAATTCAATCGCTGTTGATGTTGATAAAAATCCACCTCCGATATCTCAAACTGTAGTTTATCAGCACCTTTTACATTTTTCATTCTCTGTCCAAACCAGCGCCAATAGTCATCAGAAAACCAATTAAATGCGTGTAAGTTAATACTCACGGTTAACGCACTTGTTTCACTTTCTAATAACTTAACAACTTGATCCAATACTGTTTTATCCAATAAAACAATCGCTGAATCATTTTTTAGTTGAGGAATAAATTGCTTAGCAGAAAGCATCCCTAAAGACTTATGACGAACCCGGATCAAAGCTTCATGCTGTAAAATATCACCACTGGCGAACTCAAATAACGGCTGAAAAAACAACATAAATTTCTTTTTGCCAATGTAATCAGCTAAGTTCTCATCGCTATTTGCCAGCACCGTTGAACGCGTATGGTTAAACGGTACCCGATGAGTATGCTGCCATGGGCTTTGTTTTGCTAATGCGAGTGCTGATTTAGTTAGCTGATAAACCACAGTTTGATCGGCACCATCGCGGTAATTACATACGCCTATTTTAATTTCTTTGCGAGATAAGTCACCGCGATAAAGCAAAGAAGCCTGATAAATAATTTGATGCAAGCGCTTAGTGTAAGCATCGATATCAGGTTGAGGTATATTCTCCAAGGTAATTGCCAGCCCACCTGAAGATAACAACTTAACTGATACCCGAGATAACTCTTTAAAGCCTTTGCTCACAATAAGTTTAAAGTGGCTTTCTAAATCAACGTTATCTGGAAATGGCTGTGTCCAATAAAGTAAAGCAAAAAGGTGGTTATGATTATTTTGGATACCGTACATTGCGGTAATTGCAACATCGTCAGCGGAACTTAATTTTCGCTTGGCTGTCAGTACTTTTGTACTATTAATAGCAATATCATTTAGTGCTAATTTAACCACATCTTTAGGCGCTTGTTGGCTGCTTGATACTTTACCACCAGTTAATAATGCAATTGAATCTACACCATCGCGCTGTTTAAATAGCAGTCGCCACCAGCGATAACTCCAAATAGCAGCGCCAATCATCACTAGGTTTAATAAAATAAATAGCGGACTTTCAACAACCCAAAAAGGCAAATGATAAAGCTTTAAACTAACCGTTTTATATTTAAAGATATCACTCTTTTGGGCCATAAAAGCAGAATAATGAAACGAATCACTGCCTGATTCAAGCATAAAACCATGACTTTCAGCAAGTGCGGCAATGATCTCTTTATCTGCAATTGGTTGCAATTTTAAGTTGTAGATCTGTTTAGCTAATTGGCTCCCAGTGATGTGTACTTTTTGATGCAATATTTCCCCTAGAAAAAGATTAAATACCGTTAGTAAAAGCATAAAAGCAATTACATAAAAACTGAACATCCGCACTTGAGCATTTTTAAATTGAGTCACCATGGCTGTTACGCTGTTTGTACTAATAGCTAAAGTGTTGTTCAAGATCCTTATAAACACAAGGCTGAGAGCGATGTTTAAATGTTAACGAACATTATAATGAATAAAACCATCGCATTTTTAGCTACCTAAGTCGGAATAAATATTTATAATTTTTAGCGCATCACAATTGCTTCCTAAAAATAACAAAACACTTATGATGTTTCACTTGTTTGTAATTTTTATCTATTTAGTCAACAGTTATCTAAGACAGCAAATATGGTAATGACTTCGAAAGGTTTATTACAATCACTCTGAAGCCATCAATTTTATTGATATTCGTTTAACTCCCCTATATTAAACGTATAAGCTACGGGCTCATCATCAACCGGAAACTCTTAAAACGAGATTTACTAAATAAATACAAGTGATTATCTAACATAAAAGCCACTATACAGACAGACCTCAAATAAAGACGAGTGCCATATTATGTTTAGTCTTCAGTTAGCAGCGTAATTATTTTCTCTATCGTAAGGTCCTTTTTCTCGCCTCTTGCGAATTTATCATAAGGGTCAACCTCAATATCAACAGGCACACCGAGCACTTCAGCATTTAGCCCCTCACCATTTTTATAGTATTCATTACTAAGTTCATAGGCCCAACCATTAGGTAACATACGAGGGAAGGTATCTGATGTGGCCCCTGCAGTGGGTTCTCCAACCAAAGTAACCTTAGGAAGCGTTGACATAGCAAGCGCAAAACTCTCGCCTGCACTGAAAGTACCATTTGACGTTAGTAAGTAGATATCATTTTGATAGTATGGTCTGCTATCAGGTTCCGCATAAACAGTAACTAGTTCATGAAGGCTACCAGCATAAAAAGTACTAATATCCCAAACTAAGGTATTACCAGATATAAACCTTTTGATTAATTCCAAGGCTTGAATATCATAGCCGCCTTCATTATCACGAATATCAATTATCAATTTTTGCGTACCATCCAATGCAATAAAAACCTCATCGAGCAAGTTATTAAATGCTTCGTTCGCATAACTGATATCTTGGCGCTCGAGGCTCTCTGTTTCAATAAAGTTTACAAAGTGAGGAAGTGATAGATATCCAACTTGAATACCTTCAACATCAATGATCCCCCAGTTTGGGCTAAATGAGTTCAGTGTATTACGTGCAATAAACGCTGGCTGAGTTGCTTTATTTAGGTACTGCGTAATATTTTCTCTAACAAGTACAGTTTGCTCGATAATATAATTCTCAGCAGCTTCGCCTTTCAACTCTAAATCATGCGCTTCTTGTTCCAGTCGTTTTGCAAGTGTTAACTTAGCTTCAAAGCTTATTGGCTCTTCGTCTAAGTTATAATACAAGCGAGTATGACCATCACTCAAAATTTCTAATATTTCACTAATTATATTAATTAACTGCTCTTCGTCATTTCCATGTAACTTAGGAGCGTACACTTCATAGATATGCTCCCAATCAATGTTACGCTCCTTAAAAAAGGCGTAGTGATTTTGCATATCTAGCCAAAACAACTGAAAAATAACTTCGGCATCAAATTCATAGCTGTTACCGGCGATTGTATCTAGTATGCCGTCAGTGCAAACATCTTCAATGTTTTGTATAGATCTATATGAAGCAGGACCACTATCATACGGTCGTTCATAAATAAGTTGGTCTTTATACTTTTGGCTAAAAGAATCAAAAAGTGGCAAGGGGTCTAAAGTAATTATTGGATAACAGAAAGCTCCTGTTACCTGCCAAGTAACAACGGAATCACCGCTGATCTGTTTTATTTCACCATAAATATCCGAATACCAAAGCTCATTTCGCTGCTCTTTTATAATGTCACTTTGATCACTATCAGAGTTACATCCAAGTAAGCTGATACAAAATATGGTGACGACTAATTTAGCAATACATTTGATCATTACAACTTCCTATAAATTGAAATAAGAAGTTATTCTAATATTCAAAGCACTCTCGGTTTGTCACTTTAATGTCAGAGTTTCGTAATGCCTATTCGACAAAACAACTAGACAAATCAATAGTCAAACAAGCGCCACCAAACTGGCTTTTACTTATTTTTACATTCGCATCATGGCTAGACAAAATTTCTTTTACGATTGCAAGCCCTAGACCCACACCATGGCGCTTACCTGTCCTACTTTCATCAACGGTATAAAAGGGTTGAAAAACTAACTCTCGTTTGCCCTTGGCAATTCCTATTCCATCATCCTCAACTGTCAACAGCAAACGTCTACCTTGCCTAAGTAGTGACACATGAATCTGCTCTACAGCGTACTTATCCGCGTTAACAACTAAATTATGTATAACTCTTTTGATACCAGCGTTATCTACTCGCGCAAATATAGATTGTTGGACATCCAAAATAATAGGATGGTTACAGTACTTTTCTATAGACTTCGCATAGTTTTGAAGTGAATTGCTCAAATTAATTTCAGTAAAATTCAAAGATGAAGAAAACTGCTCTACTTTACTATATTCTAATATTTCATGGACTAAAGTATCCAGTTCGTCACATTCCTCAAATAACTCGTAAATAAGCTTTTCATTATTTGAGGACTTATCTAACAGCTCAAGCTTCAGTTGCAATCGAAAAATAGGGGTTTTTAGTTCGTGAGAAATTGCTCTTATCATATGCCTTTGCTGAGCAAACAAGCGCTCCAACTTCTCTGCCATGTGGTTGAAAGTTTCATTTACACGTCCAATAGCGAAAAGTCCAGTATCAGCACGCCCCGATAATTGGCCCTTTGCAATTAGTTTGCTTGCAAGCTCTAATCTAAAAAGTCTGTATTGCAGCCAAAGTGTATGCAATAAAAAAAGAAATAATATTAAACCCAAAGGCAGCCCATATTGAATAAAAAACAGAATGGTCTCGACATTATCTTTCACTCTAAATGCTGAAAATTGAATTAACTCATTCCCCTGTATTTTTGCTGTAACAGCTTGCAAATTCCCATCATGAACATTTTCTACAAGTATAGTTTGCGTCTGTTCTGAAGCTGGGGTACTAATAGTTTTAACAGTTAGGTTGCTTTGCTCCGAGATTCGCTTTAGCAAAGCAAGCCATTGTTCATTGCTCAGTGCTGGGCGAGCTGCATCTAAAGCATAAATGTAGGCTCTATAGTCTAATTCCACATCTTGCTTCAATTCAGTAGAAAAATAATCCGTAGCAAGTGAAGTTAAAAGGGGATTAATCGTTAAAAATATCAAAATGAAAATTAAGCTCTTTACCCCAAAGCGTATTAACAACATTCGGTTTCCTTGCTATTGACAATAATGTACCCCTTCCCCCTAACTGTAATGAGGTGGCGATAAGGTATATTATCCCCAATGACTTTGCGTATTTTCATTATTTTATTGTCAATTGTGCGATCTAATCCATCAAATTCCCTGCCATATAATTGCCGAGAAATATCATCGCGACTAATTATAGAATCTACATGTGAAGCTAAAAAATAGAAGAGATCAAATTCACTATCCGACATCTCAAGTTTGATATCGGATTGGCTTACAACTCTGGTGAGCAAATTAAATTTAAACGGCCCAACATTGAGTATATGATCCAATTTTCTTTTACTCTCAACTCCTTGAGCTAATCTGAGCAACTTGCGAAATCTAGCCAATATAATTCGAGGATTAACCGGCTTTTGAATAAAGTCATCAGCCCCCATTTCCAGTAAGGTGATCTCATCGATGTCGTCATTACTAGCCGTTAAGATAATCACTTTACCAAAATACTTATTCTGTAAAGCACGACACACCTCAAAGCCATCCACTTCGGGAAGCATCAAATCTAATAGGACAAAATCAGGTTGATGTAACAGCACATACTCTAAGCCACTAGAACCGCTATATATCGTGTTAACCAAAAAGCCATGCTTTTCAAAAAAACTCTTAAGCAATGCTGCAAGTTCTAGATTGTCTTCAATAATAGTCAATGACTTAGAAATAAATGTATTCCTTTACTTAATGCCTACGATGGTATTCATCTTTTGTTTTAGACACAATTTTACGCTTTCTTTAATATTGCCTTGAGATTCATCATGAGGCAAATTTTGATTTAATATTCTAAAAGCACAATTTAGTCTGCAAACTATTATTAAACTATCAGTTATATTATTAAATTAAATGATTTTCAGGTTAAGCTGGAGATTTAAAAAATGTTTAATCCCCCTGCTTATTCTTGTTTGCGTAATAACAAAAAAAACCTTTAAACTTAATATTTAAAGAGGCTTTCATTAATAATTACCACATTATTTCATAAGTACTAATAAAATTATAAATACTTATGAAATTGAAAAAGCCACTAAACAGTGGCTTCAAAGGATTTTTTAAACATTTTTACTTTTGTCTTTGGTTAGAACGGGATATCGTCATCAAAATCGATAGGTGGTTCCATTGGATTTGATGCGCCGCCTTGCGGAGCACTTTGTGGCTTAGGTGCAAAACCACCTTGCGCTTGTCCACCACCTTGTGGAGCATAGCCGCCGCCACCTTGGTATTGATTACTTTGCTGTGGTGCTGCAGCTGGTTGCTGACGAGCTGCTGGCGCTTGTTGTGGCGCTGGTGCATACCCGCCGCTTTGCTGTGCTGCACTTTGCTGCTGAGCATACCCACCACCTTGTTGTGGTGCGCTTTGCTGCGGTGCGCTCTGTTGTTGGCCGTAACCACCTTGAGATTGACCACCGTGGCTTTGCTGTTGGCCACCTTGGTAACCGCCACTTTGTTGGTCGCCACCACGGGCACCTAACATTTGCATTTGACCAGTGAAACCATCCACTACGATTTCAGTGGTGAATTTCTCTTGGCCTTGTTGGTCAGTCCATTTACGGGTTTGAAGTTTGCCTTCAACGTAAATTTGTGAACCTTTACGGCAATATTCACCAACAATTTCAGCTAACTTGCCAAAAAACACAACACGGTGCCATTCTGTTTTATCAACCATTTGACCGGTGTTTTTGTCTTTATAGCTATCTGACGTAGCTAGAGTAATATTCGCTACACCATTGCCGTTAGGCATATAACGCACTTCTGGATCTTGACCTAAATTACCAACCAAGATTACTTTGTTCACACCGCGTGCCATGGACCTTTCTCCTATAAACGTTATATTAAACCAGCCACTTTGCGGGCTTGGTCTAGGTCAAATTCTTTATCATCAATCTTTAAATAACTGCGATTTTCATCACAGACTACTGTTGCTTCAATTACGCCTGGTAAAGCAACTAAACGAGAAGCAAGGGTTTGCGCTTGCTGCTCGTTACTTAATTCTGTCATTAAGCTTATCATTTTACTGCGTGGCGGGACTTGCATATTCCACGCAAGGATAAGCCATATTACCCCAACAACTGCGGCTGCGGCAAACACTGCTTGCGGCGTTGTTGATTGCGCAACGTAACCGCCTAAAATACCACCTAAAAATGCACCAAAAAATTGTCCTGACGAAAACACTCCCATCGCCGAGCCTTTTTGGCTAGCAGGTGCTAAGCGCGATACTAATGCCGGCATTGTCGCTTCTAAAAAGTTAAAGGCAACAAAATACGCCAGCATACACATCGCCATGCCGATGATTGAGTCAACACCAATTGCCATTGCCAACATACTTAGAGCGAGCACTGCGATAGAGCCAACAAATGCCTGTTTCTCTTTTTCTTTGCGGATCGCAATGATCATCACTGGCGCCATTAATAAAAATGCCAGTAATAAAACGGGAATATATACTTGCCAATGCGCTTGTGCTGCTAAACCTTTGGCAATTAACTGCCCTGGTAAGGCGACAAAAATCGTCGTCAAGGTCAAATGTAATAGCATCACCCCTAAATCTAAACGCGCTAATTGCGGGTGCTTAATGAGTTTTTTAATATCGCTAACGCTTGCTAAGGTATCGCCTTTAGGGGCTTTGCTAACCGCTTTGGGGACCAAAAACAACACAATAAAAATACCCGCAACTGCCAAAATAGCGGTTAACCAGAACACTCCAGCAAGGCCCCACGCTGCGGCAACCATTGGACCAAGTAACATAGCAATAGCAAAGCTCATGCCTATGCTCATACCAATCACGGCCATCACTTTTGGTCGTTGCTCATCGCGGCTCAAATCAGAAGCAAAAGCTAATAACGAGCTGGCAATTGCGCCCATCCCTTGTAATGCTCGCCCTAACGTGACCATTTGCATTGAATCAGCCGTGGCAGCAATCACCGAACCGATGGCAAAAACAGTTAAACCGCCAACAATGACTTTTTTACGGCCAATTTTATCCGATAACCAACCCATGGGAATTTGTAACACAGCTTGCGTTAAACCATAGGCGCCAATCGCAAAACCAATCCATATAGGTGAAAATCCTGATAATTCTTGCCCATAAATCGCCAATACTGGCATCAACATAAATAGGCCAAGCATACGAAATGCAAACACACTCGCTAAGGAAACTGCGGCGCGTTTTTCTCGTGAATTGAGTGAAGAAGCTGTCATGATTCGCGTGTTCTTGCTGTCTATTAAAATTTGAGCAGGGATTCTACCACAAGCTTACAGAGAAATAATCGTCCCAATGCGATGATTTTTCATTGATCAAGGATTAATCTTCGCACGTATTATGAGATACTCAGTAAATCAATTTGGTAATGAAACGAGATAGCATGGAAAACATTGAAGTCCGAGGCGCCCGCACGCACAATTTAAAAGACATCAGCCTAACCATTCCCCGTGATAAATTAATTGTTATCACCGGTCTATCTGGTTCGGGTAAATCGTCTTTAGCATTTGATACCTTATATGCAGAAGGGCAGCGTCGGTATGTAGAATCTTTATCGGCCTATGCCAGACAATTTTTATCTTTAATGGAAAAACCGGATGTTGATCATATTGAAGGGTTGTCGCCGGCAATTTCAATTGAACAAAAATCAACGTCACATAATCCCCGCTCCACCGTTGGCACCATTACCGAAATATATGATTACCTGCGCTTAATGTTTGCCCGTGTCGGTGAACCGCGTTGCCCTACTCACGATTTGCCACTCGCTGCACAAACCGTTAGCCAAATGGTCGACACTGTGCTGGCGTTCCCAGAGGGCAGCAAGCTGATGTTGCTAGCCCCTGTTGTGAAAGAGCGCAAAGGTGAGCACGTTAAGTTGTTAGAGCAACTAGCCAGCCAAGGTTATATTCGCGCCCGTATTGACGGGGAAGTATGCGACCTTTCTGATCCACCGACTTTAGAACTACATAAAAAACACACTATTGAAGTCGTGGTCGATCGTTTTAAAGTGAAAGATGGCTTACAACAGCGTTTAGCCGAATCGTTTGAAACCGCGTTAGAGCTGTCAGCCGGTGTAGCAACTATTGCATCGATGGATGACGCAAACGCCGAAGAGCTGCTGCTCTCCGCCAATTTCGCTTGCCCAACGTGTGGCTACGCCATGACCGAACTTGAACCTCGGTTATTCTCATTTAATAATCCGGCAGGCGCATGCCAAAGTTGTGATGGTTTAGGAGTTCGTCAGTATTTCGACCCAAATCGAGTGATTCAAAACCCAGAGCTTAGTTTATCTGGCGGTGCCATAAAAGGCTGGGATAAACGCAGTTTTTACTATTTCCAGATGCTACAAGCCGTTGCTGAGCACTATAAATTTGATTTAGAAATGCCATTTCAGGAACTATCTAAAGATGCTAAAAAAATCATTTTAGAAGGTTCTGGCGATACAAAAATTGCTTTTAACTACCGCAACGACCGTGGCGACCTGATCACTCGTAACCATGAGTTTGAAGGCGTGTTAAATAACATGAACCGCCGCTATCGTGAGACAGAATCAAATTCCGTGCGCGAAGAGCTGGCTAAATATCAAACCAGCCAAGCTTGCCCAAGTTGTAAAGGGTCGCGCCTACGCCAAGAAGCGCGCAGTGTATTTATCGGTCAGACTAACTTACCTGCTATCACCAGTATGAGTATTGGTGAAGCGATGAGCTTTTTTGAGCAACTAAGCTTAACGGGCCAAAAAGGCCAGATAGCTGAGAAAATCTTAAAAGAAATTCGCGACCGTTTATCGTTTTTGATCAACGTAGGGCTAAATTATCTCTCTTTAGAGCGCAGTGCTGATACTTTATCTGGCGGTGAGGCTCAACGTATTCGCTTAGCCAGCCAAATTGGCGCAGGCTTAGTAGGCGTAATGTATGTACTTGATGAACCATCGATTGGTTTGCATCAACGTGATAATGACCGTTTACTACAAACGCTGATCCATCTACGCGACTTAGGTAATACCGTGATTGTGGTAGAGCACGACGAAGATGCCATACGTGCCGCCGATCATATTATTGATATAGGCCCTGGAGCTGGCGTGCATGGCGGTTATATCATTGCCCAAGGTACTCGTGATGACATTTTAGCTAGCGAAGAGTCAGTAACAGGGCAATTTTTATCTGGCCGACGCAAAATTGAAGTTCCCAAAGAGCGTCATAAAATCAACGATAAGTGGTTAGAGCTGTTTGGCGCTAGCGGTAATAACTTAAAAAATGTCGATTTAAAAATACCTTTTGGTTTAATGACCTGTATTACTGGCGTATCAGGCTCTGGTAAGTCAACGCTTATCAACGATACCTTATTCAAACTTGCTCATACCGAACTAAACGGAGCGACCACCGCCGAAGCCGCACCGTACAAATCAATTAGTGGCCTTGAGCATTTTGATAAAGTCATCGATATTGACCAAAGCCCGATTGGCCGTACCCCACGCTCAAACCCAGCCACATATACCGGTATTTTTACTGGTATTCGTGAACTGTTTGTGGGCACGCAAGAATCTCGCTCTCGTGGTTACAAAGTCGGTCGCTTTAGCTTTAATGTAAAAGGTGGCCGCTGTGAAGCTTGCCAAGGCGATGGCGTGATCAAAGTCGAAATGCACTTTTTACCTGATGTATATGTGCCATGTGATGTCTGTAAAGGGCAACGTTATAACCGTGAAACGTTAGAAGTGCAGTATAAAGGCAAAAACATCCATCAAGTATTAGAAATGACGGTGGAAGACGCACACGACTATTTTGATAAAATACCCGCCATTGCGCGTAAACTAAAAACCTTAATGGATGTGGGCCTGTCTTATATTCGCTTAGGCCAAGCCGCGACAACGCTCTCTGGTGGTGAAGCGCAACGGGTTAAACTAGCCCGCGAGTTATCTAAACGTGACACAGGTAAAACCTTATACATTTTAGATGAACCAACCACAGGCTTGCACTTTGCTGATATTGAACAATTATTAGTAGTACTGCATCGCCTGCGTGACCACGGTAATACGATTGTGGTTATTGAGCATAATCTTGATGTAATAAAAACAGCCGATTGGATCATTGATCTAGGTCCCGAAGGTGGTGCTGGCGGCGGTGAGATCCTCATTGCAGGCACGCCGGATGAAGTAGCCGAATGTGAGCGTTCACATACTGGCCACTATTTAAAACCCCTATTATCAAAATAGGGTTTTCGCTTTATGTACTAAGGTTGGCCGGTGTTAAGATACATAAAAATTGCCAGATGGCGTGCAAACAAACAGCTGAGGCAACAACAGCAAAATTTGCAACCTCATAAACTGCGCTTTTATGAGCAAGGTAAAGCTATTTGGTTTAATCTTAACACCGCGCAAAAGCTCTACTTATTGGCGTTAATCTGCCTAATCATCTTTCAAAGTGGTTGGCTATGCGCCAGTATCACTATCGTAGCGCTTACTATTGAGTTTTGGCCAAAGTTCAATAAGCTCTGGCATTCACTTGCTGGCAAAGCACTTATACTTATTTTCTATGCCAGTATCGCCAACTTTGTACTGGCCAATGCCAGTGGCATTGTGAATAATGTAACTCATGTTTCAGCAACACATTTTAATTACACCCACAATTTTGCCACGCTACTTTATTTACCACCCTGGGCGTTGGGCATCTCTCTATCGACATTACTATTATTACAATTGATATTGCCGTTCTATATTTTTATGCTCTTAATCATCAAACCGTTTGGTTCACAGCGGGTAAAGTTTATTAGCCAAAGCTATTCACCTTTACTTACAGCTTCTATACGGTTTTTTTTATCAACGATTGTAATAATCAATCTAATGTCTTTTGTTGATGACAAAGATACCGGTGCCGTTTTTGATGACATAGTAAGCAACTTCGTCAGCAGCAAGCAGCTCTCAAGTCGAGCACTAACAAAGCAACAAGAAGTTGAAGTTGTAGAAGAGCTCAGCCAAAAAATACATGGGCAACTACCAAGTGAAAATATTACCCAAACACCTTCCACACTGCCAGTAACTCCGACGGAAGAAGATGAAAGCACTCAATCCGTACGATTATTCTTTAACACCAAAGGTTACTTTGAACGCAGCAAACGGTTAATTGCTATGTTTGCTTACACCTACGAAGCAGACCAATACTCCCGTTGCAAAAAATCTGACGACAGTAAATCGATTGAGATTAACGACTACGAAATTGTTGAAATTGCACCAGATAACAGCAAACCTTACGGTTACAGCTTTACGGTAAAAGCATGCCAATCGCCGGGCATTAAAGCGCCATAGCGGGCTACGGGCTACGGGCTACGGGCTACGGAAAATACTAAAGTCAGTTAATTAAAGTCAAACCTGTTTTTTAATTTGGCAATTACTTTGAGTTAATAGGTGGAAGCTGAGCTTTATATAATAAGCATGTTTATATCCCGCGAGCTAAATAGCTTGTTATCTGATGCTTTTAAGTTCAATCCCTGCAATACGAGTTATCAATTCATCGAGAAAGGACAAATCCACTATTTCGCCGTTACTAAATAGTCGGTAATCCGACTCCAAACCTGCCAACAATTCTCTTGCCTCAGCAACACCTTTAAAAAACTCGCTACTGCGTAAAATACACACCAAGAGATCATCTTGCAGCGCAATGCGCTGCTTTATTTCATGTAGACCTTGTCCTAAATAAGACTTGAGCGTCTTTAAATCAGAAGAAGATATACGTCCATTTTCGAACTTTAACGTAATTTTGAAGTATTCCATGAACTTAATCTCATAACGATTGCACTTAACACTTGAATTTAAATAAGATTAAAGCTGCTGCTTCGAGCCTAAATTTGTATATAACAGCAACAAAAAAGCCAGATATTCCGTTGTAGTTGGAACCATCTGGCTTTATATGATTAGTTATTAGCAAGCGTTACGGACGTGGAATAAATCCTAACGCGTTGTAAACAGACTTTAAGGTTATCTCTGCACGTGCGCTGGCTTTTTCAGCACCGGTTTTCATGATGTTGTTGAGCAATGCTTGATCTTCACGGATCTCTTTAAAGCGCGCTTGGATTGGCTCGATCATGCTCACTACTGCGTCAGCGGTGTCTTTTTTCAGATGGCCATACATTTTATCTTCGTATTCAGGCACTAACTCTTCAATTGAGCGCTTAGTTGCAACAGACATAAGTGTTAGTAAGTTTGATACGCCTGGTTTTTCAGTGCGATCAAAATAAATACGCGCTTGCTCGTCTGAATCGGTTACTGCTTTTTTAAGCTTTTTCTCGATCTTTTTTGGTTCGTCTAACATCATGATAAAACCATTTGGGTTTTCATCTGATTTAGACATTTTTTTCAGTGGATCTTGCAGGCTCATTACGCGCGCACCAAACTCTGGAATGTAAGGTTCTGGGATCGTGAAAACTTCACCATATAAGTTATTAAAGCGCGTTGCGATATCGCGTGTTAGTTCAAGGTGCTGCTTTTGATCATCACCTACTGGTACTTGCGCCGCTTGATAAAGTAAAATATCAGCTGCTTGTAATACCGGATAAGCAAACAAACCAACGTTTACGTTGCTGGTGTTCTTTGCTGACTTATCTTTAAACTGGGTCATGCGGTTAAGCTCCCCCATTTGCGCATAACAGTTTAGTACCCAACCTAGCTGTGCATGTTCAGGCACTTGCGACTGCACAAATAAAGCAGCTTTATCTGGATCAATACCACATGCAACATACAAAGCTATACCATCTAATACACGGGTTTTTAAAAGCTCTGGATCTTGGCGTAACGTAATCGCGTGCAAATCAGCTAACATAAAGTGACTATCATACTCTTCCTGTAGCTTTACCCACTGGTTAATAGCGCCAACATAGTTGCCTATTGTCATTCCACCGGTTGGCTGCATGCCACTTAACACTACTGGTTTACTCATGATGTTCCTTTATATTACAAAAATAAAAAATGCTAAAATTAAAAAATCGCTTAACGCTGGGTAAGAACAGGTATTATATCTAAGAAATTCTCACAGAGGTACTGTGGATTCAAATCAGCAAGATTTTCACCTTGGTTATAACCATAATTAACGGCAAGTACGTCTATATGTGCCGCTTGCGCCGCTAAGATATCACTTTTTGAGTCACCAATCATAATTGCTTGACTCACTGGTACATTTAATTGCTGACAAGCAAATAAAAGAGGCTCTGGTGAAGGCTTTTTGGCCATGTCATCACCACACACTATCACCTCAAAATGACTTCTCAAAGCGAGCTTATCAAGTAGCTTTTCAGTAAAGCAGCGGGCTTTGTTAGTGATCAACGCTTTTGGTATACCACGTAACGCCGCAAGGCCTGTTTCTACGTGTTGATAAAGCACACTGTATTCACCTACTTGTTGCTCATAATGATCATAAAAAAGCGCAATTGCTTTATCTGCTAATGCTGGATCTAGGTGTTCACTGACTTTCATGTCGCCACTGAGGCCTCGCTTAACCAGCATTTCAATGCCGTTACCAACCCAGCTTTGTACCAACCCCTGACTTACAATTGGAAAAGCTAAATCAGATAAAGTCAGATTCATCGCTATATATAAATCATAAACACTATCAACTAAAGTACCATCAAGATCAAATAAAGCGGCTTCATACTTCATTATTTTACACCCTCTAACTGGGCACGCATTTGCTCAATTACTTGTTGGTAATCTGGCTGATTAAAAATAGCAGAGCCGGCAACAAACATGTCAGCACCGGCTTGAGCCGCCGCCGCAATATTATCGACTTTAATACCACCATCTACTTCTAAACGAATAGCACGACCTGAATCATCAATTATTTTCCGTGCTTGGCGTAGTTTTTCCAAAGTATGAGGAATAAAACTTTGACCGCCAAAACCTGGATTAACCGACATTAATAAAATCACATCAAGCTTATCAATCACATGTTCTAAATAGCTTAAACTCGTCGCAGGGTTAAAGACTAAACCAGCTTGGCAACCATGATCTTTGATCAGCTGCAAAGTGCGATCAATATGTTCACTCGCTTCAGGATGAAAAGTAATGATTGAAGCACCAGCATCAGCAAATTGCGGTATTAAACTATCGACCGGTTTAACCATTAAATGCACATCAATAGGCGCAGTAATACCATAATCACGTAGCGCTTTGCACACCATAGGCCCAATTGTTAAGTTTGGCACATAGTGATTATCCATCACATCAAAATGAACTACATCTGCACCAGAAGCTAAAACACGCTCAACATCTTCGCCCAAACGGGCAAAATCAGCAGATAAAATAGACGGGGCGATAAGGTACTTTTGTAGTGTTTCTAACATAAACAATCCTTAGTGATATTAAAAATGCGCAAAATAGCAGGGCCATTAATTGCCATAATGTAACCTAAATCAAGCTATTCCCCAAGAATCCCAGTTAATTAAAGCTTTAACTCTATTTGAAGTTTTGCAACGGTTATATTTTAAACAGCAAAATATAAACATTATTTTTACCTTAACCTTCTAATTTTATTAATTTTTTATATTTGTTAAGGATAAATTAAGTTTGTTATTTGAGCATTTTTTATGTATGCTCTAGTGAGTAACACTATTATGGACTTAGTAAAATGCGTGCTTTTAAAATCGGGATCTTAACTGCGGCTGCTATAACTATCGGTACACTAAGCTATTTTTCAAAAAGTGATAATACACTTATCGCAGCTAACGATTGCGAATGTAGCTCAGGCCATTTAAAAATTAATAATGCAGTGCAATGTATGAAGGTCGAACAAGAATCAAGTTGGATGTCATGGATCACTGGTGATAGTCGCAGTGCACAATTTCATTATTTAGATTTACTTGAATTATTAACCAGCTCAGACGAACCACAAAAAGCACGTTCACTTAGTCCTAGGTTCTAGTAAAATGCGGCAACTGATCAGCGCTATACAAAGTGTTGTTGCGGCATTTTTTGGCGTGCAATCTGAACACAAGCGTCACGCTGACTTTAAACAACACTCGCCTACCAGTATTATTATCATCGCTATTATTTTATTTATATCTTTTGTAACCGCTATCTATGGCGTGGTGACTTGGGTGCTAAGTACATAGCCATCAACTCATTAACTTTATTGCGCGAACCACCTTTTGGGCTAATCGTCCGCTTAACTTGAATTTCAGCTAACGTTGCTTGGCTATATATTTTACGTGTCCATACAGTGTCATGATTCGAGATCAATACCGGTGTTTTGTTTTCAAATGCCGCTTGCTCAGCTAAATTAGCTAGATTCGCCTGATCATCTAAATTAAAGCCACCCTTAGCATAAGAGGTAAACGACGCCGTTTTACTCAAAGGCACATAAGGTGGATCGCAATAGATCACGGCGTTATCGGGTACTAATTTAAATACATCGTCATAACCTAAACAAGTAAACGTGGCTTGTTGCGCTTTTTCGGCAAAAAAGTACATTTCTTTTTCAGGAAAATACGGACGTTTATACTTACCGAACGGAACATTAAAAATTCCTTTCAGGTTATAGCGGCATAAACCGTTGTAGCCGTGGCGATTCATATATAAAAATAAAATCGCTCGCTCGTAAATGTCATTACTTTGATTAAACTGTACGCGATAATCATAATATGCGTCAGGCTGGTTGTTTAAATCAACAAACAGCTTTTTAGCATCGCTGATGAATTCATCTGGAGAATTTTTTAATTCGTTATACAAGTTAATGAGATCAGCATTAATATCATTAAGAATATAATCTTTAAAATCTGTGTTTAAAAATACCGAGCCAGCACCTACAAACGGTTCAACTAAGGTATCAGCGTGTTTGCTCGCTTCATTTAAGCGCGCGCTAATATCTTCAACTAAGCTGTATTTTCCGCCAGCCCATTTAAGGAAGGCTCTGGTCTTTTTCTGCATCGGCTCTTTACTTCAAACTGGTGTGCCGCGATTTTACACTAAACAGTGTAAATTTACTGATCTAGTAACGCGATTTCTTGTTTTATTTTACTGATTTTTTTATAAAACGGCTGATTTTTACGCACCGCTTCAGGTAGGCTTGCTAGCGCTTCGCGAGCCGTATTTAAGTTATCAAAGCTGCCATAGGTTACCACCCACCACATTTTATCGTTGCGGCGTGTTTGATAGACTTTACCAAGTACTTGCAGCGACTGTTTAGCAACAAACTGCTCGGCGATTGTTTGCTGAGTTACCGCTAGTAACTGGATCACGACCTTACTATCCGGCTGTTGTAGATACCAAGCATTATCTGCTGGCATAATTTGCTGCGCTTGAGGAACAAGCTCTACCACAGTGGGTTCTTCAGCCAAGCTAGTCGTGATATCAACAGGCTCTGCAACTGGCGCTAAACTATCTAGTATTGCCGCAACATTATTTTCCTGAGTAGGATTATCAATAAGCGGCTTGTCTTGCTCTGGTTGGGCTTGTTGAGCAGCTGATTGAGCATCTGCAGCTTCTACTTGTGAGGAATCTATTGTCACCGCAGGTTCTGTTACAGCTTGCTTTAAAGTATCGACTGCGATTGCCGTCGCCACTGGAGTTTCTGGTTGTGGCTGATAAAAATCCTGCCACCAACGGGTCATATCAGATTTATATAAAAAACCAATGATGAGTAACATAATAATCACTAGCAGCGTTATTAAATGTACTCGCCAAGATACTTTATCAGTGACTACAACCTTAGCTGTGTGCTGTGTTGGTTGCCACGCTAACAATAAACTCGGATTACCGTGTGCTTCGCGCAAAAAGGTTTGAAATACCGGGTCTTCATCATAAGGTAAATCATTAAAATAGCACTTCATCAACTGTTTACTTTCTGCTATAGAAAGTGCTTCGAGATGAATTTCAACAGCGCTTTTAAATTGCCCCACTGATTGCGATGCCAGTAAGACATATAAAGTAGTAGGACTATGCTTGGCAAGCGTTGTTAACTCTTCGACCATTTCTTCAGATAAATGCCGTCCACCATCTAACACCCATAAACATGGACCACAGTTTTGCTGTTTAGCTAGTTGGTAAAAATTTTCTGACAGGCTTAGGTTTTGATCAATTAACGGCGAGCGGAAGCTTTGTTCCAGTAACTCACTCATCAATTGCATATCACTCATACGCGCACTAAGCTGCACAAATGACTTATTAAAATCACTGTATTTATCAGTAATGAAGGTTTCGAGAAGATAACTTTTACCAAGTCCAGAAGGACCCAGTAAGACAATTAAATTTTGCCCATATTCAAACTGTAGGGCAATCCGATCAACCAAAGCCGCACGGCTAGGTAAGATTTGCGATTGCATTAGCGCCCTATTAAATTTCGGACCTGTTGATCTGATACATCATCAACCAACGCGCATTGACCAAACGCAGTAGGAAGAATAAAACGGATCGTGCCTTTTTTATTCTTTTTATCTTTACGCATATGATGAAGGAAATGTTCAGCAGTCATCACATCAGGGATCTCACTAGGCAAATTATATTGTGCTATTAAGGTAACGATCCTTGCAACTTCTTGTGCACTTAAATCACCACGAGTATGAGCTAGCTGTGCAGCTAATACCATGCCAGTGGCAACAGCTTCACCATGTAGCCATTGGCCGTATCCCATTTGCGCTTCGATAGCATGTGCAAAGGTATGGCCTAAATTAAGTAACGCTCGTAGTCCTGCTTCTTTTTCATCCTGAGCGACAATCAGTGCTTTAATTTCACAACAACGAAAAATCACATGCTGAATGGTTTCTTCATCCAAAGCCTGTAATTGCGCGGTGTTGTTTTCTAGAAAAGTAAATAATTCTGTATCGTAAATTAAGCCATATTTAATAACTTCAGCCATACCGGCTGCAAATTCACGAGCAGGAAGTGTATGCAATGATTGAGTATCAATAAACACGGCTTGCGGCTGATAAAAAGCCCCAATCATGTTTTTACCCAAAGGATGGTTAACCGCCGTTTTACCGCCAACTGATGAATCAACTTGCGATAATAAGGTAGTGGGTACTTGAATAAACGGTACCCCGCGTTGATAGCAGGCCGCAACAAAACCAGTCAGATCACCGACCACACCACCACCAAGGGCGATTAAGCAAGTATCTCTGCCGCAATTGTTTTCAAGCAAAAATGCCGAGATTTTCTCAAACCATTCCAGTGATTTATATTGCTCACCATCAGGAATAATAAAACTTAGCGGATTTAAATCAGCTAATAACGCCATTGCATCGCTTAAGTACAAAGGTGCAATGGTGTCATTAGTGATAATGATAGGTCGACAATCACCAATATGATGATGCAGCCTGTCAGTCTGTTGAAGAGCAGATTGACCAATATAAATAGGATAACTTCGCTCGTCTAAATTAACTGTTAATTCAAGCATCGCTAGTATCCTTTCTTATTGGTATTTAAAAATCTAATTTCTCGATGATTTGATTAGCGACAACTTTAGCGCTTTGCTCATCAGTGCGTACAACAAAATCAGCTACTTCTTTATACAACGGTTCGCGTTCTTCAGCTAAGCGCTCTAATACATCACGAGGTGCTTCTTCTGTTTGCAGTAATGGGCGACGCTTGTCGCGCTGCGTGCGTGCAACTTGCTTTTCGATAGGTGTCTCTAGGTATACAACAATACCACGAGCCGAAAGCTTGTTTCGTACTTCTTTACTCATCACAGAACCACCACCAGTTGCAAGTACAATACCTTGCATTTCTGTTAGATCGCCAATGACAGATTCTTCACGAAGTCGAAAGCCTTCTTCACCTTCAAGATCGAACACCCAGGCAATATCTGCACCGGTACGGCGTTCGATTTCTTGATCAGAATCGACAAATTCAAGGTGCAATTGATCTGCAATGTGACGACCAATTGTGCTTTTGCCAGCCCCCATAGGGCCAACTAGAAATATATTACGTTTTTCAGCCATATCTTTTAGTACAAACGAACTCTAAAATTTGAAATAAAACCCCGCCTAACGACCTGGCCCCAAAATTAAGGAGGGGATTATCTCAGTAATTGATTGGGTATTTCAAGTCAATTAGAACAAAAAGCCAATTAACGAGCAATTAAAGTCAATAATTGCCCATTGTGTAAGAATAAATCAGTGTAAATTACTCTATTTGGATTTTCGGAGTAACGAAAATCAGCAATTCTTTCTTTTCATTAAACTCACTAGTGCTTCTAAACAGCACTCCTAGGTAAGGAATATCACCTAATAATGGTACTTTTTTAACTGAGTTAATGATTTGCTGCTGGAATATACCACCAAGTACCACGGTTTGACCATTCTCAACCAGTACTTGGGTTTGAATTTCTTGGGTATCAATTGCAACTGCAGGACCAGTTCCAGTTTGTACCGTATCACCTCGGGTATCTTGGGTAATGATTAAATCCAAGATAACTTTATTATCTGGGGTGATGTGTGGTGTTACCTCAAGACTCAATACTGCCTTTTTAAAGCTAACAGTTGTAGCACCACTTGAAGCAGATTCAACATACGGTATTTCGGTACCTTGTTCAATACGTGCTTTTTTCTGGTTGGCAGTCGTAATGCGCGGACTTGCGATAATTTCACCACGGTTTTCTTCTTCAAGCGCGGTTAGCTCTAAATCAAGTAACGTACCATTTGCTAATTTAGCAACGTGCATACCAATACTGCCAGCGGCACCTGTGATAGGCAAGTTTACATTAAGGCGATCAGAAATACTTGGAATGGTGCCGTTAGAAATCGTATTAGCACCTTCTAAGGTACCTGAAATACCATCAGTGCCTTGTTGATCACTAAACCCCCAACGTACTCCTAAGTCTTCTTTTACGTTATCACGTACAGTAACCATACGTGCCTCAATAATAACTTGTCTAACCGCTATATCCAAAGTTTCGACCATACGGCGAACACTTGCAATGCTTTTAACGGTGTCTTTAATTAACAAGGTATTGGTACGTTTATCAACGGATACACTGCCGCGAGCACTAATAATGCTGTTAGTGTCGGTTTTCAGTAAATCAGCAAACTCTTCCGCTTTAGCATAATTCAAACGAATATATTCACTATAAAGCGGCTCTAAGTCTTCAACTTGTTGTTTGGCTTTTAGATCTTTCGCTTCGCGGGCGGCAAGCTCTTCAGATGGTGCCACCATTAATATAGAGCCATCCATACGCTTATCTAAACCTTTAACGCGTAATACCACGTCAAGAGCTTGATCCCAAGGCACACCATCTAAACGCAGAGTTATGTTGCCACTGACTGAGTCACTGGTTACTAGGTTGAAATCATTATAGCCGGCAATAATTTGCAATACGGCACGCACAGAGATGTCTTGAAAGTTTAGGGTCATTGGGCGACCTTGGTATTCTTTACCACCTTCTAAATATGAACGTTGCGATTCATCTTTTTCAACTGTAAGTGTAAGAATATTTTCAATTTGTTGATAAGTGAATTTAAACGCGGCATTAGGGGTTATCACTACCCTACTCATATTATTTTCTTTAAATGTCTCAATTGAGCTCACTACAGTGCCAAAATCTAGCACATCTAGCTCATATAATAAGTCATCTAAAATATCGGTATGATGAAACTCAGCAATAATTTTACCGCCACTTTCATGCACATCAATCGCAGCTTGAGTATCTTGTAAAAAGACTAAGACTCGCGCTTCACCTTTTTCACCGCGACGAAAATCAATAGACTGGATTGAGTTGATGTAATTGCCAGTCACTTCTTTAGCGGTATTAGCATCTTGTTGTGACGTGATCGGATTATCTGAGACGTGTAATGAAACAAGGTTATTGTTCACCGTTGTTTGGTAAATTTTTAAACGCTCTAAATGAACAGTGACAATCAAGTTACCATCAACAGCTACACTATTAACTTTTTCAATACCTGCTTGGTTGATTTGTACTTCACTTAAACCTTGTTCAACACTAGCTGCATTAAAGCGCATTTCAATACGAGCCGGGTTATTAAATACCTGAACTTTTGGCTCTTCAGTCAGCTCTTCATCAAATACCAGCTGTAACTGTGTTTCTCCAGCTATTAGCGGGCTATAACGAACATCATACAATAGCGGCGTAGCCATTGCTGATTGCGTGATAAAAAGGGCAATAACAACAAACAAAGCCTGCTGAATGCGATTACTCCAAGATACTCCCTTATGCATTTTAATTTTACCTTTTTTATTTTTAACTAGTGCCATTGGATCCCGCCTCTAACATTTCCAGCTTCGTCAGGCGCTCTTTCCAACAACCAGACCCGTCGGGTATTAATTCTAACAATTCTATATAATCACTTTTAACATCTTGTACAACACCATGATACAAACCAATATGATTACCGATAGTAACTCGGTGTAAAGTATCATCTGCAGCTTTAATTAATGCCCATGTTTGGCCACCAGAACCCAGCGTGCCTTTCATTGCTAGGTTATCCAACGGATATTTCTCTAATACTTCACGCGTACGATCAGGATCAGGGTGTAAGCAGTTTTTAACTTGGATCATGTTATTTTGAATAATTTCCGGTTGCGGCGCAACAAAAGGACTACGTAGTTGCTGTGCATTGTATTCAAAGTGCTCAAATTGGGTCAGTTTTGGAATGGCCTCTACCTTAGGTGTAGTGCTGGCTTTTACCTGATCAATAAATTCTTTTTGCTCAGAAGTATCATCGTTACATGCGCTCACCAAAATACCGCTGAGTAAAACAAAGGCTAGTTTTTTCATTTTTTAGCCCCTACTTTCTTCACGCCGCCTTCATAGCGGTAAGTTTTGGCAACCACGCTAAATGTCAGTTTGCCTGAGTCTGAACTATTAATTGAAAAGTCATGCAAACTTACTATACGAGGAAGTTGCGCCACTTTACCAACAAAATCACCAAACTCATGGTAGCTACCTATTACTTCAATTTTAATCGGTAACTCAGTATAAAATTCTTTTTCCACTTCTGGTAACCAGCCAATTTTAAGAAAGGTTAAGCCACTGGTCGTGCCCACATAAGATAAATCATCAAGTAAGCCTGGTGTTTCGTTTGAAGTCGGTAAGCGCTTTAGTAGTAAAGAAAACTTTTCTTCCATTTCAACCATTTGTTGACGGTAAATTTCTAGATTACTGGCCACAGCATATTTCACTCGATAGGTACTGCGTAACTCAACTTCTTTACTAACTGCATTGTGGTAGCTATCTATTTCATCTGAAACCAATAAGCTGTAACTAAAAAACAGCACCAAGGCAGCTACAAAAGTACAGCAAATAACCTTGACAACTATTGGCCAATCGCCGATATTTTCAAGCTCAATTTCGTTCCATTCAATCTCTGTTAACGCTTTGATATCAAGGTTCATTATTTAACCTCTCCAATCTTATCAAAGGGTTTTACATAAAATTCCATATTAAAATCACTCAATAAACGAGACGATTTCTCCCCTGCAATAATGCCTTGCATTGTCGGCTTTTCGAGCAGATAGGAGTTTTGTACTTGCCGCAACATGTTTGACAAATAATTATTTGATTCGCTACGGCCAACCACATGAATTGCACTACCACGGCGTTCTAACTTAGTTAGATAAACACCCGTTGGTACAATTTTGGCAACTTCATCCATAATTTGTGTGCCTAAATTACGACTACTTTGCAGCTCTTCAATTAAGCGCATACGTTGCTGTAAGTTTTCTTTCTTTTTATCTAACTCACGAATTTCACTAATACGCCGATCTAATTGCCCTATTTCAGTTGAAAGGTAATTATTTTTAATATTTTGACCGTCTCGTAAACCACCGTAATAGCTACTCAATAAATACATACTGATAAAACTGCCAAGCACCACGAAAAATAAAATAGTGACAAATTTATTCTGCGATTGTTTTCGCTGCTGTTCGCGCCACGGCAGTAGATTTATATGTGGCATGATGAAAAACTCCTTAATGCCAAACCTGTCGCTATTGCAAATTGAGTACGATGACGCTGTAACACATTGCGATCGACATGGTGGGAAATATCCATATTTTCAAAAGGCTCAGCCACTATGGTATGAATACCTAGTTCTTCAATTAGCAATCGATCAAGGCCATCAATCATCGCTGTGCCACCAGTAAGCACAATGTAATCGATTTGATCTTTGCCACTGGTAGTTAAAAACATCTGCACTGCGCGGCGCACTTGCTGTAATAATGAGGTTTGAAACGGTGCCAATACTTCAAACGTATAGTTAGGCGGAAGATCGCCAGTAGTTTTGCCTATTTCAGCTTCATCAAAACTTTTATTGTAATAAGCCACTATGCTGTTGGTGTATTGATCGCCACCAAATACCTGGTCTCGGGTGTAAATCGTTTCACCGCCAAGTACCACACTTACCAACATAAGTACCGCGCCAATATCGACCACTGCTACACACTTATTAAATGCATCGCTTGGTAATTGCTGATAATACACATCCATTGCGCGACTCAGCGCATAGCTTTCTACATCAACTACTTTTGCTATTAAGCCAGCTGATTCTAAGGCACCAACACGGGCTTCAACACTTTCGGTACGCGCAGCTGAAAGCAACACATTCATTTTGGAAGGATCGGCTTCGTTGGTACTGAGCTTTTCAAAATCTAGGCTAACTTCATCTAAAGGATAGGGAATAAGGCTGTCGGCCTCGATTTCTATTTGCGACTCAAGCTCTGCATCGCTAAGCGTAACATCCATAAAAATTACTTTCGTAATGACGGTTTGTCCCGATACAGCCACTGCTGCCGAACGAATTGACTTAGGTAACTTACGCTTTAGCTTAGTAATGATATTACCAATTGCCTCAATATCTTGAATATTGCGCTCAGCCATTGTACCTTTTGGCATTGGCTCAATTGCTAACGCTTCGAGCCTGTAGCCACTGTCCGTTTCATTCAGCAACACCGCTTTTATAGCATGTGAACCGATATCTATCCCTACCATCATCGATGAAGACTTACTCAATAGTTGACTTAGCATGTTCGCAACTTGGCCTTTGTTTTAAGAATAAACAAGTTATAATTTTTATATGAAAAAATACTATTCATTTTTTAATCAATATATACTAGCAGTCTCCGATTCTAATTGGGAGTCCATTTAGGGAAAATATAAGTGATTTTATTGAAACGAACTTTACAATTTTTTATCATCTGCGCGTTTTTAGGGCTCATTACCTTAGTAAGCCTTTATTATTACGTTAAATCTGATATCCCCAGTGTGCAAGTTTTAAAAGACGTGCAATTACAAACTCCTATGCAAGTCTTTTCGAAAGATGGTTTGTTAATCAACCAGTTCGGTGAAAAACGTCGCATTCCAGTGACTATAGAAGAGATCCCACAACCACTCATAAATGCTATTTTAGCTACTGAAGATAACCGCTTTTATGACCATATAGGTATAGATCCTATAGGTATTTTACGTTCAGCGCTCGTATTAATTTCAACTGGTGAGAAAAAACAAGGCGCAAGTACTATAACAATGCAGTTAGCTCGTAACTTCTTCTTAACACGTGAAAAGGCATATATCCGTAAAGTAAAAGAGATCTTCATTGCGTTACACATTGAGAACTTACTTACCAAGGATGAAATACTCGCTTTATACCTAAATAAAATAGAGTTAGGTAATCGTGCTTTTGGTATCGGAGCCGCTGCACAAGTCTATTATGGAAAGCAACTAAACGAGTTAACTTTAGCGCAAATGGCAATGATTGCAGGCTTACCAAAAGCGCCGTCAGCTTTAAATCCGATCAGAAACCCAGTTCGCGCCAAGGCACGCCGTAATGTGGTACTCAGACGTATGCTCGATGAAGGTTATATCTCTCAAGCAGACTACAACCAAAGCTCTCAAGAACCAATTACGGCAAAATTTCATGGTGCCGAAATAGACTTATATGCGCCTTATATATCTGAAATGGTGCGTGCAGAAATGGTCGCTCGTTATGGCTACGAAAAAGCCTATAATACCGGCTTTAAAGTTTACACCAGTGTTGAATCTGACGTACAAGCCGCAGCGCAAAAAGCACTCGTTGATAATCTTCATGCATACGATATGCGCCATGGCTATCGTGGCCCAGAGCAGCAACTGTGGGATTTTGAAACGCAACCTGCCCTAAGTTCTAGTGAAATTTTAGCAAAGCTAAAACCGGTAAAAGAAATTGCCCCGTTATTAACAGCAGCAGTTTTGTCTGTAGCAGATCAAACGGCAACAGTGTTATTAAAAAGTGGTGAGCAAGCCACTCTAGACTGGGATAATCTCAAATGGGCACGCAAATACATTACGCGTTACCGTCAAGGTTTTCCTCCAAAAACCGCTACCGACATACTCAATCCAGGGGAGCAAATTTGGCTACGTAAAAATGACGATGGTAGTTATCTACTCAGCCAATTGCCTGAAGCGTCAAGTGCATTAGTATCGCTGGATCCGAATGATGGTCGCATTAAAGCGATTGTTGGTGGCTATAGCTTTGAACAAAGCCAATATAACCGAGCCGTGCAAGCAAAACGTCAGGTAGGTTCTAACATTAAGCCGTTTATTTATTCAGCGGCGCTGAATAATGGTTATACCTTAGCGTCTATTTTAAATGATGCACCAATCAATCAATGGGACAAGAGCCTAGGGGTCGCATGGCGACCAAAAAACAGCCCTGCGATATATAACGGCCCAATCCGTATTCGTCGTGCTTTAGCACAATCGAAAAACGTTATTTCGGTGCGCTTACTACGCGGGGTAGGCTTGCAGCGCACAGCTGATCACCTATTAAAATTTGGCTTTCAAAATAATGATATCAATCGCAGTGAATCGCTAGCTTTAGGTAGTGCGTCAATTACTCCTTTAGAACTTGCCCGTGGCATGAGCACATTTGCCAATGGCGGTCATTTGATCACCCCTTATTTCATTAATGAGATTCAAGACTCTGCAGGTAATGTGTTATTTAAAACAGAACCACTATTAGCGTGTGATCCCGTTACTCCTCCGCTAACAACGACTCAATTTGAGTCTACTTCTGAGTTAAATACCAGCCAAGCTGCAAATCATTGTGCGCCGCGCATCATATCTAAACAAAACGCGTTTTTGATAGCCGATGCGATGAATAGCGCAATTTGGGGAGGCGGTAGTTGGGCTCATAAAACGGGTTGGAGTGGCACCGGCTGGCGTGCTCAGGTATTAGATCGTCGCGATCTTTCCGGTAAAACGGGTACTACTAATGACTCTGTCGATACTTGGTTTAGCGGCTTTAACCGTAATGTTATGACCTCGGTCTGGGTTGGATTTGATAATCCAGGTAACCCGCTTGGTCGCTCGACGTATAATAACAACATGGATAATACCCAGATCTCTGGTGCAGAATCTGGTGCTAAAACAGCTCAACCAGCATGGATTGACTTTATGCGAGTAGCACTCAAAGATAAGCCAGAAGCACCAATCGAGCCACCTGAAGGATTAGTGTCGGTACGAATCGATTTAGCAACGGGACTCTTGAGTCAAAAGAACGATTACACTAGTCGCTTTGAATACTTTGAAAAAGGCACCTCGCCCACTAAGTATGTGATGCAGCATGTAGAAAACGTTTTTGAAGAAGAAACTAAAACAGAAGAAGAGCTGTTTTAATATTACTCTATCGCGATATAAAATCGCTGCTACATAAAAAAAGCGCCAATCGGCGCTTTTTTTATTTTACAAACTCAGAGCTCATTTTAAGTTTTGTATTAACCAATATAAATCAGAATGCACGCCTGCTGCGGTAACTTCTTTGCCTGCACCAGGACCTTGGATCACCAACGCATTATCGCTATACCACTGACTGTTGATAACAAAGATATTATCACCTGGAGTTAAGTTAGCTAAGGCATCACCCTGTGTTGCATAAGCCAAACCGACTTTAGCGGTTACTTTGCCATCAGCAATTGTTAACGCACCGGTATAACGCAGTACTTTGTTTTCTTTGCCAGCTAACTGCGCTTTTTCAGCAATAAAGTCATCAAGCAACTGCTTATTAGCTAAAAAAGACTGCCAATCACCTTGCGCTAGTTGCTCTGGCATCAACGGTGTTAAGCCAATCTCATCAAGCTCTAAGGTGAGCCCTAATTCACGCCCTAAAATTAATAGCTTACGCTGCATATCACGCCCAGATAAATCTTCCCGTGGATCAGGCTCGGTGTAACCCATTTTTTGCGCTTGCAACACTAAATCGGAAAACGCCACACTGCCATCATAACTGCTACACAACCACGATAAAGTGCCTGAGAACACGCCTTCAATATGGGTAATACTGTCGCCACTGTTTTGTAAATCAGCTAACGCAAAATTAATTGGTAAACCCGCACCAACACTGGTGTTATAACGCCATAATAAGTTACGTTCAGCTAAATTACGGCGTAAATTTTGATACCAGTCATTATTTGCAGTGCCCGCATATTTATTAGCACTGATCAGGTGACAATCTAAATTTACAAACGCCGGGTAAAGCTTACTAAACGCTTCACTAGCAGTAATATCAATCAGCACTTTGTGTTCGTAATCGAGTTCGCTGATACGTGTCAGTAAATCAGCTTCTTGGTAATCTATTGCTTCGTTTTGCCACTGTGACTGCCATTGCTCAAGCACGATACCACTTGGGCTGAACAACATAGAGCGCGAGCGTAATAAACCAACCAGCTTAACGCTGAAGTGTTGCTGCAAACGATTAAGCTGCTGACTTAGTTGCTCAATAAATACTTCACCAACATTACCAAGGCCAGCAACAATAATGGCAAGCTCTTGGCCTTTGTTAATCAGCTTATCATGCAATAAGCTCAATACATCACTATCAATAGATTGATCCGTTAGTAGTAATATGTAGTCTGCGTCTTGATGGCTAAAGCGCGGCACTAAACTTTGCTCACTAAGCACTTGCGTTGCTTGTTCAAATAATTGCGCTACATCATTTCGTGGCGCCACAACAGCGCAACCATGTAAGTTCGACTCAATAATATTAGCGCGCCCTTGCAAATGACTCACCACCTGATGAGTCGCTGCTGCCGGCACTAGTAAGTAGGTATCGCCGTTTTTAATAAAATGATGCAAGCTGTGTTGAATAAGCTGACTTAATTCGCCAATTTCACCGCCACGCAGCTGATCAATGCGCAGTAAATCAATATTTTCTAAGGTAGTGATAAAACGCTTAGCTTTGCTGTAACCTTCTTTGACAATTTCTGTCGCGCTAGCTTCGCTGTCGTAACTACTGCGAACGACTAACTTGATATCAGTATTTTTTAATGGCGAGAGAGTTTTAGCATGTAACACTGGGTTGCCCAAACGCGCCAGTAAGTTTGCTTGGCCACGACATACTTTAGAATACTTAATCGCTTTTTTTACTTTACGAGGGTCGGTACTAAACACCCCTTGGGTATCAGTCCAAATTGATACCTGACTAGCATGACAATAACTGCTTAACAAAGTCGCGCTGTAATCACTGCCATTGCGCCCCAAAGTAACGGTATTTGCTTGGCAATCAGCGGCTATAAAACCAGTAACAATATTAATGCAATTGGCTGAAATTAACTCGGCACAGGCTTGTTGATTTTTTTGATGTAATAATTGCCCATCATTAAGGGTAAACAATTGACGAGCATCAACATCTTGAGCTGCAACATTTAACTGTTTTAAATAGCTAGCCAATAATCGTGCCGACCAAACTTCACCGTGAGCAAGCAATGCGGCTTCCTGTAAGCTTTGCTGTTGAGTTTGCTGTGCAATTAAGGCTAGCTCTTGTTCTAATACGTTTAATGCCGTATGTCGCGCTGCTGGACTCAATAACTGCTCGATCAAAGTACGTTGATGATTATCAAGCTGCAATAAAATATCACTCACTGCCTGTTGATCACCTTGCTGGTAACTATGCCATAACGTAACTAACGTATTGGTAGTTTTACCGGCTGCGGATACCACCACACAATCACCGGCTTCCGTATGGGCTAGAATAATATTTGCTACGGCCTGATAACGCTCTGCAGAACTAAGGCTAGAACCACCAAATTTATGAACTATATTTACCATTTTTTATTACCACAAAGCCGTATGTGCAGGAGTCAGTTTAAATGAGTTTGATTGCTCATCATCTTGTTGTTGAACAGAGGAAGCGATTACTTTTGCGCCGTGCTGAGCTTGACCTGGTTTCACTTTATTGAATACACGATCTAAGTCAGCGATTAAATCTTTTACATCTTCAATGCCCACCGAAATACGGATCAGGGTATCACCTACTCCCGCAGCAAGACGAGCAGTTGCCTCCATACCTGCGTGGGTCATAGTTGCAGGGTGACAAATCAAACTCTCAACCCCACCTAATGACTCAGCTAAGCTAAATTCTTCTAAGCTGGTCAAAAATTCTGCAGCATCATTAATATCACCTTTGATATCAAAGCTTACCATGCCACCAAAACCACGTTGCTGCTGTTTAGCGAGTTCATGCTGTGGATGAGATACTAATCCAGGGTAATATACTTGGCTTACATAAGGGGAGTTTTCTAGATATTGGGCAATAATAAAGGCATTTTCTTGATGCTGACGTAAACGAACATTCAAAGTACGTAAACCACGTAACGTTAAGTAGCTATCAAACGGGGCACCGGTAATGCCAATGTTATTAGCCCACCAAGCAAGCTCATCACCCAACTCTTGGGTAGCGGCGATCACCGCACCACCAACAACATCTGAGTGACCGTTAATATATTTAGTGGTCGAATGCACCACAATATCAACACCAAACTCAATTGGGTTTTGCAAAGCAGGTGATAAAAATGTGTTATCGGCACCAACCAACGCACCGCACTGCTTAGCAATCGTGGTGATCGCTTTAATATCGGTTAACCGTAAGATAGGATTACTCGGTGTTTCAATCCAAATTAGCTTTGGTTTTATCTCAAGAATTTTTTGATGATTTTCAGATTTAGTTAAATCTAAAACCACTAACTTTAATAAGCCACGCTTTTCAAGTGAGGTGAATAAGCGGTAACTACCGCCATAGCAATCATGTGGGATCACTAAGGTATCGTCACTGTTTAGCAGCTGAGTAGCTAAATGCACCGCAGCCATGCCCGTTGCAGTGATAATCCCCTTAGCGCCACCTTCAAGCTTAGCGAGCGTTTCAGCGAGTAAATCACGGTTTGGGTTGCCGCTACGGCCATAATCATATTGGCGCTTTTTATCAAAATCAGCAAATGAGTAGGTGGTCGATAAATGAATGGGAGGCACAACCGCGCCGTGATGTTTATCTGCATCAATACCATTGCGTACTGCAATGGTTGCTTTATTCTTTTGACTCATACCGTCACCTACAATTAAATGGATGTTTAGACGTCTAAAAGGTTAGAGGATCAAATTTAATAAGTCAAAGCATTTATGCGGTTTTAGCCGCAAGATTAGAAGTAAAAACATTTAAGCCTCTAGATGGCTAAAAAACAA
This sequence comes from Pseudoalteromonas sp. 1181_04, assembly GCF_052850545.1. Taxonomy (NCBI): domain Bacteria; kingdom Pseudomonadati; phylum Pseudomonadota; class Gammaproteobacteria; order Alteromonadales; family Pseudoalteromonadaceae; genus Pseudoalteromonas; species Pseudoalteromonas sp. 1181_04. The sequence goes on along the minus strand of NZ_VXCS01000010.1, from coordinate 79,673 downwards.
GTATTTGACTATCTTTTTTAACACGATAGAATTTCGCCATCTTTGCGCTGCAAAAGGTCGCGCAAACAATTAACAACCTGAGGCAACGATACATCCTATGGCTAAATGGAATGGTGAATATATTCACCCATACGCAGAACACGGGAAAAAATCAGAACAAGTTAAAAAGATCACCGTTTCGATCCCGCTAAATGTATTAAAAGTTTTGACTGATGAGCGCACTCGTCGTCAAATTAATAATCTTCGCCATGCAACAAATAGCGAATTACTTTGTGAAGCATTTTTACACGCATTTACTGGCCAACCACTGCCAAACGATGAAGATTTACGTAAAGATAATCCAGAGAAAGTGCCTGAAGAAGTGAAAAAAATCATGCTTGAGATGGGTCTCGAAGTACCTGTACTCAACGAAGATTAAGTTATCATTTGTATATATTCCTGCTTCAGGAATTGGCTACAAAAAAACCTCAGTAACGTAAGTTGCTGAGGTTTTTATTATTGTGCCATTACCAATTGCAGCGAAGCAGCTACTCCATGTAGTTTTCCGGCATATCAATTTGTGCAACACCAGAATCAATTGCCGCTTGCGCTACTGCTTTGGCAATGCGCGGTAATAGACGCGGATCCATCGGTTTTGGAATAATATACTGCGCACCAAATTCAAGTGTCTCAACACCCGCCGCTTTTAATACTTCCGCTGGTACTGGTTCTTTAGCAATGCTACGAATAGCGTCAACCGCAGCAATTTTCATTTCATCATTAATTTTGCTTGCACGCACATCTAGCGCACCACGGAAAATAAATGGGAAACACAGCACGTTGTTAACTTGGTTTGGATAATCTGAACGACCCGTTGCCATGATTAAATCATCGCGAGCACCATGAGCAAGCACTGGTGAGATTTCTGGATCTGGGTTTGAACAGGCAAACACTACAGGTCGATCAGCCATTAACTTAAGATCGTCAGGAGAAAGTAAATTCGGGCCAGATACACCAACAAATACATCGGCATCAGCAATAACATCTTGCAGTGTGCGCTTATCTGTATTGTTAGCGAATAACTGTTTGTACTCGTTTAAATCATCACGACGAGTATGAATAACGCCTTTACGATCTAACATGTAAATATGTTCACGCAATGCACCACACTTGATCAGTAGCTCCATACACGCAACCGCTGCGGCACCGGCTCCTAAACAAACGATAATCGCATCTTCGATTTCTTTGCCTTGTACTTCAAGTGCGTTGATCATACCAGCAGCCGTTACAATCGCGGTACCGTGTTGATCGTCGTGGAACACTGGAATGCTACAACGCTCGATCAATGCTTTTTCTATTTCAAAACACTCTGGCGCTTTAATGTCTTCTAAGTTAATACCGCCAAACGTATCAGCGATGTTAGCAACTGTATTGATGAAATCTTCGGTGGTATTGTGTTTCACCTCAATATCTATCGAATCTAGACCCGCAAAGCGTTTAAATAATAACGCTTTACCTTCCATAACCGGTTTTGAAGCCAATGGACCTAAGTTACCTAAACCTAAAATAGCGGTGCCGTTAGTAATAACCGCAACCATATTGCCTTTACCGGTGTATTTGTAGGCATTAGCGGGATCAGCAGCTATTTCACGTACCGGTTCTGCAACACCGGGGCTGTATGCGAGTGCAAGATCCTGTACGGTTTCAGCTGGCTTTGTAAGCTCAACGCTAATTTTTCCTGGAACGGGGTGCGAATGGTAATGTAAAGCTTGTTCACGAAAGTCTGACATAACGCGATTTTATCCTGCAAGTAAGTTAAGTTGAAAGTGAGAGTAAGCAGTTCTTATATCTTATAGGGAACGATACCTATATTATAATTAAATTCAAGCAATATCAGGTCTATCCTGTTATATGCTATATCCGTTAATTTTATGCGTTTTGTCAGCATTTTTTGCAAAAAAGCTTCAATTTTCGGCTATAAAAACGCCACAAAGCATCAAAAAACCCATCTTAAAATGCTCATTATGCAACGCTTTAAAGCAAAAATAATGACCTATGACTAAAAACCATCAAAGTAAGACGTTAACAACATTTAACCGCAAAAGACCTAACTTTACCGACAAAAACGTTTAATTTATCGCTTTAACGAGAATGACAATATAGTCAACAAATCACTATTTGTCTGTTATTTACTCGCTATACTGGATATAAAAGTGGGAAATAGTCACAACATAATGAATGCGTAAAGCTGGAGCACTAGAGCAAGAAATAAAGACTAAAAGGCGGTGTTTTTAATAAATAGCAGGCATAAAAAAAAGCACCCTAAGGTGCTTTTTCCGACAAAACAACAAGAATTACTTGCTGCTAAGTGAACCGAAACGCTTGTTAAAGCGATCAACACGGCCACCTGTGTCTAAAACTTTTTGCTTACCAGTGTAAAACGGGTGACACGCAGAACATACGTCTAAGTGAATGTCTTTACACAGAGTAGAACGAGTTTCGAATTTATTTCCACATGAACATGATGCTGAAATTACTTCGTACTTAGGGTGAATACCTTCTTTCATAGAAACCTCTAGTTAAGGCCGCATCGCTCTCCAAACCCGGAGTCTGGCACCATACGTCGTTAAAACAAATTATTTAGGACGCGTATTCTAAGCAACAACCCCACTTGCTACAAGCTTTAAATGTCGTTTTTGCTAATAAAATGAACAAAAGTTTTAAAGAAGGTATTTGCAGGTAGGTTTTCAGCCATAATTTTAGTACATTAACTCCCTTATTCGTTCTTGTTTGGGTTGTTATGAGTTTTGTTGAAGTTGCTATAAAAGTACCGTTGCATCGCACCTTTGATTATCGCATTCCAGAGCAACTCGATGGTTTATCGGTGATGCCTAAAGTCGGTGCGCGGGTATGGGTGCCATTTGGTAATCAGCGCAAAGTTGCGGTCGTACTGGCGCTAAAAACCAACACCGATGTGCCGGTTAATAAACTTAAAGCAGTGCTTGAAGTGATTGATGATGAAGCCGTTTTATCAGAGCGACATATCGAATTATTGCGTTTTACTGCGCGCTATTATTGCTACCCACTAGGTGAAACAATTCATATCGCCCTGCCTGGCGCGCTGCGTCAAGGACTGTGCCCAGATAAAAGCAGTATTAGTATGGTGGCACTTACTGAAAAAGGCGCTAAATTACCGTCTTTAAAAGCAAAGAGCCAACTAAGCTTACTCAAACAACTGGCAGATTCGGGTAAATCATCACTTACAGAATTAAAAGCGCTGGGGTTTAGTAAAAAAACTATCGACAGCTTACTTAACAAAGAGCTGATCAGCCAAACGATTGAACACGACAACCAATGGCAACAACAACTTCCCACCGTAGGCACTAAGCCGACTCTAAATAAAGAGCAAGCAGTAGCCTGTACCACCATTAATCAAGCGGTCGGTTTCAATAGCTTTTTACTAGAAGGTGTTACTGGCAGTGGTAAAACCGAGGTTTACTTACAATGCCTTGAAGAGGTTTTAAAACGCGGTGAACAAGCACTCGTACTAGTGCCTGAAATTGGCCTTACGCCACAAACGGTTAATCGATTTCGTCGTCGCTTTCCTGATACGCCGATTATGCTGTGGCATTCAGCACTGACCGATAACGAACGCTTACAAACTTGGCGCTTTTGTGAAAAAGCCAGTTGCGCAATTGTGATTGGTACACGTTCGAGTATCTTTTTACCATTTTTAAAGCTTGGTATGATCATTGTTGATGAAGAACATGACGGTTCATTTAAACAACAAGATACCTTACGTTACCATGCCCGTGATTTAGCCGCATACCGCGCTTTTCAACATAAAATACCGCTGATCTTAGGCTCAGCAACCCCGGCGCTCGAAACCTTGCATAAGGCAATTCATAATAAATACCAACTGCTGAGCCTAACGCAACGTGCGCAAACCAGTACCGACAATAAATTTCAGCTGATTGATATGAAAGGCCAGCCGGATCAAGCTGGTATAGCCCATGCCAGTCTTGCCACTATGCGTCAGCATTTAAAACGAGGCAAACAAGTGATGGTATTTCTAAACCGTCGCGGTTTTTCGCCTACCCTGATTTGCCATGAATGTGGTTGGTTAAGTGAGTGCACACGTTGCAGCACCAGTGCGACTTTTCACAAGGCCATCGGCCAGATGATTTGCCATCACTGCGGTGAGCAAGAACGCGTGCCGCATCAGTGTCCAGACTGTGGTAGTACACAAATATTTCCTAACGGCAAAGGCACCGAACAAATAGAAGAGTTTTTAACAACCGAGTTTCCTGATACCCCGATTAGCCGGATTGATCGCGACTCAACGCGTCGTAAAGGCAGTTTAGAAAAAGCCCTAGACGATATAAACCAAGGCGGTGCAAGGATTTTAGTTGGCACCCAAATGCTTGCCAAAGGTCATCACTTTGCTGATGTGAGCTTAGTATTGATCCTTGATGTCGACGGCGGCTTGTACTCGTGCGACTTTCGCGCCACAGAGCATTTAGCACAATTGGTTACTCAGGTGGCTGGCCGTGCTGGGCGCAGTGGCGAACCAGGTCATGTATTATTGCAAACTCACTTTCCCGAACATCCTTTATTACAAGATTTAGTCAATAATGGTTATCAAGATTTCGCCCGTTTTGCACTGCAAGAGCGCGATGACGCACAGCTACCACCAATAACTAATATGGCGATTGTCCGCGCTGAAGGTCACAACATAAAGCAAGTGGTCGATTTTTTAACAGATTTAGTTCCAGTCCAAGGTCTAACTGGTATACAATTGCTAGGTCCGATCCCTGCACCGCTCGAGCGAATTGCGGGGAAATATCGCTTTCAATTGCATATTCAAGCGCACGAACGCCCTCTATTACACCAATATCTCGCGCAAATGGTAGACTACTTAAGTACCAGTAAATTAGCGCAAAAGGTGCGATGGAGCTTAGATGTAGATCCAATAGATATGATTTAAGGTTAGAAGCCCAATACCACCATGGCACAACACGATTTTATTAATAAAAAACCGGGCAACCGTAATAGCAAAAAAACAGCGCCACCGAAAAAACCATTCCCCGTATTATTAGTACTGGTTACCGTACTACTTGTTGGCGGTTTTAGTTTTGGTTTATGGTATGTCAAAACCAATGCAGATCCAAAGCTGGTTGAACAACAAGCAAACCCAACACCTGCAAAAGTGCAACAAGAGTTGCCTAAACCACGCCCTCCTGAATTCATAAAAGAAATCAAAGAGCATGAAATTCAAGTTGAAGTAAGAGAGCTTGAACAAAAAGGCCCTTATGTAATGCAATGCGGTTCGTTCAGAACCCATGGCCAAGCAGAAACCTTAAAAGCTAAAATTGCATTTGCCGGATTAATCGCCGAAATTCGTGAAACAACTGGCACTAACGGTGTCTGGTATAAAGTGCGTTTAGGTCCTTATAAAACCAAACGTTTAGCCGAAAGTGATAAAAACAAACTAAAGCGTAACAAAATAACTGGTTGCGGAATTTGGAATTGGACTTGATTTTAGCCCATTAACCCATATTAACTCATCATCAATCGCTTTTAACGAGTCGCCCCTGCGACTCGATGATGAGGAATAACATGACCACTATTGTAAGTGTACGTCGCGGCGATAAAGTCGTCATTGGTGGCGATGGCCAAGTTTCACTTGGTAACACCGTAATGAAGGGCAACGCCCGCAAAGTTCGACGCCTTTATAATGGCAAAGTGATCGCCGGTTTTGCTGGCGGCACTGCTGATGCCTTCACCCTGTTCGAACGTTTTGAAAGCAAGCTTGAAATGCACCAAGGCAATCTAACCAAAGCCGCAGTTGAAATGGCTAAAGATTGGCGTAGCGATCGCGCCTTGCGCAAACTCGAAGCATTGCTTGCTGTTGCCGACTCCACAGCCTCACTGATAATTACTGGTAACGGTGATGTTGTGCAGCCTGAAAATGATTTAATTGCCATTGGTAGTGGTGGTAACTTTGCCCAATCAGCTGCAACTGCCCTACTTGAAAACACCGATTTAAGCGCCCGCGAAATTGTTGAAAAAAGCCTGACAATTGCCGGCAACATTTGTGTATTCACAAATAACTTTCAAACCATCGAAGAATTGTAATAGGAACTGCTATGTCTGATATGACTCCCAGAGAAATCGTTCATGAACTTGACCTGCATATAATTGGTCAAGCAAAAGCAAAAAAAGCAGTGGCTATTGCCCTTCGTAATCGCTGGCGCCGCATGCAATTAGATGAAGATCTTCGCGCTGAAGTAACGCCGAAGAATATCCTAATGATCGGTCCAACCGGTGTTGGTAAAACTGAAATTGCCCGTCGTTTAGCAAAACTTGCCAACGCGCCTTTCATTAAAGTCGAAGCGACTAAGTTCACTGAAGTGGGCTATGTTGGTAAAGAAGTTGAAACCATCATTCGCGACTTGGTTGATGTATCAATCAAAATGACCCGTGAACAACAAACTAAAAAATTCAAACATCGCGCAGAAGAAGCTGCCGAAGAACGTATTTTAGATGCACTACTGACTCCAGCTAAAGATTCGTCTGGTGAAAGCCAACGCGATGAAGGCTCTTCAACGCGTCAGATCTTCCGTAAAAAATTACGCGAAGGTCAATTAGACGATAAAGAAATTGATATTGATTTAGCCCAAGCACAACCAAATGTTGAGATCATGGCACCACCTGGTATGGAAGAAATGACCAACCAGCTGCAAGGCATGTTCCAAAATATGGCGGGTGACAAGCGCACTAAACGCAAACTTAAAATTAAAGAAGCGTTTAAATTATTGGTTGAAGAAGAAGCCTCTAAATTAGTAAACCCTGAAGAGCTAAAAGAGCAAGCAATCTTCGCAGCCGAACAAAACGGTATTGTGTTTATCGACGAGATAGACAAAATCTGTAAACGCGGTGAATCATCAGGTCCAGATGTAAGCCGTGAAGGCGTACAGCGTGACTTACTGCCACTGATTGAGGGCTCAACCGTGAGCACTAAGCATGGCATGGTGAAAACTGACCATATGTTGTTTATTGCCTCTGGCGCATTCCAAATGGCAAAACCATCTGACATGATCCCAGAACTACAAGGTCGCTTACCTATTCGTGTAGAGCTTGAAGCATTAACCGCTGACGACTTTAAACGTATTTTAACCGAACCACATGCCTCACTGACCGAGCAACAACATGCACTACTTAAAACAGAGCAAGTAAGTGTAGAGTTTAGCGATGACGCCATCGAGCGCATTGCCAAAGCGGCATGGCAAGTTAATGAAAAAACCGAAAACATTGGTGCACGTCGCCTACATACGGTAATGGAAAAACTGATGGAAGAAATTTCCTATGATGCATCAGAGCAAGCTGGCACCAGTTTAGTCATTGATGCCGCCTATGTTGAGAAGCATTTAGGTGCACTGGTGGAAGATGAAGACCTAAGTCGCTTTATTCTTTAATTTTAAAACTAGAACTTAGAGCCCAGGCTCTAGGTTCTAGGCTCAATACACAGGCATAACAATGAAACAAGTTATCAAGGTACATCATCATACCGTTAGCAAAACCCTTGATGTCTATTTTGACGATGACACCCACTGTACTTTTAGTAGTGAGTTTTTACGTGTTCATTCACCGTCTGCCGAAGTACAAGGCCATGGTAACGAACCAATGAAATTGGCACTCGGTAAATCGCAGGTTAGCATCAAAAACATCGAGCCAGTCGGCCACTACGCACTGCGTTTAGACTTTGACGATGGCCACAACAGCGGTTTATTTAGCTGGGCATACTTCAGCCACCTACAAGCCCAACATGACGATTTATGGCAAACCTACCAACAACGCCTCGCAGAACATCAAGCCAATAAAGACAGTGTACCGATCAAGTTTGTGCCTTAGCGAGTTTGCGAGTTAAAAGGTTCAAGGTGAAAGTTAGCGCAGCTCGGCGTTAAAGTTAACTATGTCATTCTGGTTGAGTGTAGCGAAGCGTAACGAGAAGGTGCTAGGTAACTAGGTTTTTAATAAGTCCTAAAATAGTATGATTACCGTAAGCTACTTGCAGCTGCATCGACAGACGATGTAAACAAATTTGTTTATTGATTTTAAGTTTGGCCGTTACCGAATTTAAACCGTCAAAGGTAATACTATTGCCTATTGACTGAGTTAAGGCTCATATATGTTAGGGTTGCTTTCTGACTTTAAACTTATGATAAATAAAACCAATAACAAATGATATTACTAAGCATGCCGCAATTAGTTTTACACCTAACATTTCAAGAGGAGACTGACCTTTTGGAAAATAATCAAAATATGAAACACCACTGTTAAAGCATTCACCAAAATTTGGCTCAATAATATCAACAAAACCTGAACAAAATAATGCAGAACCACCATAAGATAATATAAATAATATCAGTAAAATCCAGCTTAAAAGTTTCATTGATACTCTCGTAATCCTAACGAGCCTGTAGAATAACTCGTTTTTAATTTATTGTTATTGATGGTTTAACCATAGCGGAGTTGCTATTTTGATTCAATCGCTTAGTAATATTCATGTTAGATTATCAGTTATTTAAGCATGCCAATACTAAGCGCTAAGTTTCCTTCATTTACTGCTCATTCCCTTCTCTGTGTGCAAAAAAATTTAGTGAATTATTCACAAAGAGGTCAAGAGACGCTGCGTTTTAGAGGTAGGGCCTAAAGGCTGAGGTTGGCGTAGGTCGTGCTTTAGCAGTCAATTCCAATAGTTAATTGATTTTCGCCATAAATGACGACCTACAATGGAGCTAGGCGTATACCCGCAGCTCGTTGCTCAAAACCCGAAGCTTTTCACTCCCTTCTCTTTGTGCAAAAGATCTTTAATTGAAATATTTACAAAGAGGCTCAGAGGCGCGGCGCTTATTTAATTATCCAAACAAAAAAGCCATAACTTTCAAACAACTCAGGGCTGCTTAAAACTTATGGCTTAGCGCTTAAAGCTCAACTAACTCCTAGAACCTAAATCCTAGAACCTAGCACCTAATATTAAACCTTAAACTTATCTATCGCGGCGTAAAGCACTCTTGCTTGCTCTGATACCTCTTCGCTAGTTTGTGCATTTTTTGATGAATGAGCTGAGGCATCTTCGGCGATATCACGAATACGCACGACGTTTTTATTCACCTCAGAAGCAACTTGGCTTTGCTCGTCAATTGCGGTGGCAATATGCGTGCTCATTTCCATAATAGTTTGCACATCTTCGGTAATAGAGTTCAGTAGTTCACCCGCTTTTGTTGCTTGTGCTGCGCTTTCGCCGCCTTGTGTTCGGCATCGTTGCATTATGCTTACGACTTCTTGAGTACGCCCTTGTAAAATCGAGATAATGCTCTCAATCTCTTTGGTTGACTCTTGAGTACGCTGTGCAAGTGAACGCACTTCATCAGCAACAACAGCAAAGCCACGGCCTTGCTCTCCGGCGCGCGCAGCTTCGATTGCGGCATTGAGTGCTAGTAAATTAGTTTGTTCAGCAATACCACGAATAACATCCAATACTGAGCCAATGGTTTCACCGTCTTTTTCAAGCTGTGATACTACGGTAGTGGCATTACCCAGTGAATCAGATAATTGATTGATCTGCTTAACCGTTGCTTCAACTTCCTTGCGTCCCTGTTGAGCACTTTGATTGGTTGATTCTGCTTTTTTGGCTGCAGCCTCGGTATTATGAGAAATGTCTTGAATGGTAGCTTGCATTTCAGTTGCGGCGGTTGCAACCATATCAGCTTCATGCAACTGCTCTTGCATGCCCGAGCTGGTTGCAGCAGTAGTCTCCGATAAATGATCGGTAGCGATATTTAAAGTTGTTAAAGCTGTATTCACTTCGTAGATCAGTTCTTTAAAATCATTTATGAGACTATTAAAATCGATCGTCATGGTAGTAACTTCGTCTTTACCACTATGATCTATTGTAAGTCGTAAATCATTGTTGCGACGAATTTCATTGATGGTGTGATACACCCGTTCAATCGGCACGATAATCGAGCGACTTGTAAAGTACACCAAAATCATCACCAGTAAGCTGGCAACAATAAAAATTGCGATAGCAATCATTTGTGCTTGTGCAGCAGTAGACTCAACTTGTTGTTTCGTTGCAGTCGTAATTAAAGTGACTAAATCATCACTTTGTTTAACGCTGTCTCTCATTTTACCAAGTGCACCTGAACCTAAATCCAGACCTAATGCAACTTGCGCATCAACTAACGACTTAAACTTACTTTTATAAATTGCAAGTAAACGTAACAGCTCAGACTGGTCACTTGAAGCCAAGTTTTCGTTGCGAATTTGACGTTCTAGCTGCGATACGCCGTCTTCAAAACGAGTTAAATATTTTAGGTCAAAACGCAGCATAAAATCTTTTTCAGAGCGTCTAAGCTGCAACATCAAAGTGAGTAAATGATAGTTATCTTGCTTATTTAACAGCGTTTCCATTTGATGTACAGCATCTCGTAGTTCGCCATAAAGCGCATCTTTAGGGTGCAAACCAATTTTCTTTTGTAATTTTACAACTTTTTGAAAGTCGTCATTATACTGCTTAGCAAGTGCTACAAATTGCTCGACTTGCGCAGTGGCAATATCAAGCTCGGCTGATAACTTAGCCAACATTTTTATTTTAACCTGTAGCTGCTCATATTCTTGATCGAATAACTCTAAGCTGCCTTCTTGCTTATAAAACAAAAAGTCTTTTTCGTACTTACGCATTGACAGTTCGTGTATATCAAGCTCTTCAGCATACTGAATCGTTTCATTTAGTTTCAGCATAATGCGTGCCTCATAGATAATGACGCACAACATAACGACCATAGCGAGACCAACAACTAATGCATTGACTTGTAAACGACGTTTAATAGTCAAATTTTGGAGTAAACTCATTAACAACAGCCTATAAAATAAATCACTGCAAGATAGTATAGTTAAATAACTAACAATTGGCTTACATTATTATTCTTTTTTACTACAGTGCTTTAAAAAATCCGTTGATTTTGAATTTAACCTACCGAAGCCCACAAATTTTGATGTAATTCCTGTGTGTTATGCCACTGTTTAGCTGCTAACCACTCAACTAATGGCTGTGGATCACTTGGAAAATTAATCTGTTTTTGTGATGTACTATTGAGCCAGTCATCCAACGCATTGGGGTTTAAGTAATTCATTACGTGCGCGGCTTTCATTGCTAATAATGTTTGTGCATTGGCGTCTTGTTCAAACTGCCCTGACAATGGTTTCAATAACAGTTTTTTACCTAATTTTAGTGCTTCGCTAGAGAGCTCAAAACCCGCATTTGCGATCACGCCACTGGCATTGGCTAAATCATTTAAAAAGCCACCACGTGAAGGGGCTCGTAGATGAATATTAGCGGATGAACTATCCTGAGCTTGCGGGTGGTAACAATAAAATTCTTTTTCAGGAAAATCTTGTAAGTAATCAATCACACTTCGCAGTTCTTCAAAAGGTAAATATACCAATACTTTATTGTCAACATTGACCGGATTATCATGTCGATGATGAGCAATAAAAGGAGGGATGATATTTTGTGCGAATGGCTGCCAATGCACGCCTAAATAGGTATCAGCAGGAGCATAATATTTTATTAATGAGCGGCGCAGTAAACTATGGCCAAACATTGGTACTTTGGGTGATAAAAATGCAGCTTGATGACTCATGCCTATTACTGGCACTGCTTGGCGTTTTGCTGCCCATGCAGTGATCGGTTCAAAGTCATTAAACACAAAATCATAACCCGATACATCTAACTGCTTTATGTCTTTTAGTAATCTACATATACGGCTATTTTTCACTGTTTGGTAACTATTGACTTGACCATTTTGAGTAGTAAAAGATAACCCCCGAAAGCTGCGATAATTAGTAAACTCGTCCATATCAAAGTAATTCTGCTGGGCTCGCCCTGAAAACACATAATCTACAGCAATCCCCATTTGCTTAAACGCATTCGCCATCACCCTTGCTCGGGTTATATGACCATTACCGGTCCCTTGAATGCCATAAAGTATTTTCATAAGGTAGCCACTATCAAGATTGCCAATAAACCACAGCTTCCCCCCATCAATGCACCAAGCATTACATCAACAGGAAAATGTACCCCAAGTAACACCCGCGATGCTGCGACCCCCGTTGCCCACAAAAAACATAACTCTGCGAATTGCGGGAAATACTGCGCTAAGATAACGGCAACTAAAAATGCGCCAGCACTGTGCCCTGACGGTAAACTAAATTTATCGCTGGGCGTAATGTAAGCGCCTTTTACTAAACAATCACATGGCCGAATTCTGGCAAAACTATTTTTAGCCACGTAATAAATGGGTCGCTCAATTAAAAAGCCCAGCAATAGAGTCATCGCCATAAGCCGTAATTCAGCTTCACTGCTAAGCCAGCCAAAACCAACAGCGATTAATACATAAAGCCCTCCATTGCCTGTTTTTGAGAAACCTAAAGCTGAATTTTTTAACCATTTTGGGGCATTGCCATTAAATAGCATCAAAAACAAACTTTGGTCCAGTTGGACAACTTTTTTTAGCATGTTGTTCTCACTCATTACTTGCTCCTTTAATTGTGCAAACTCTGTACACAATTTCAGCTTAGGCGGTGAAAATAACAATTGAGTGACGCTTTTAAGACACTAATATTGCTTTTCCTGTTTTAGCGCAATAATTGTTTAAAAAGAGCGCAATTTACTGTTATTAAGTCGTTGTTATTGCATTTAAGAAAGGTATACTGAACATCAGCTCACGTATCTTTAGAAAGGATAGAAAAATGGATTACAGCACTTCAGATTTATGCGATCACTTTGCCGATGTGGTCGATGTGCTCGAACCTATGTTTATTAACTTTGGTGGTCGTCACAATTTTAGTGGCCGTATTAAAACCGTCAAATGTTTTGAAAATAATGAACTGATCCGCGACATACTCTCTCAAGACGGCGAAGAATGTGTATTATTAATTGATGGGGGTGGTTCAACTCGTCGCGCATTAATCGATATCGAGCTTGCTGAACTAGCTGTAGAAAATAACTGGCAAGGCATTGTGGTATACGGTGCAGTACGTCATGTTGATGAACTTGAAGAGCTTGATTTAGGTATTCAAGCAATTGCTTCAATCCCTGTTGCAGCAGACAGCACCGGTGCTGGTGAAGACGGCATTGGCGTTAACTTCGCTGGTGTATCATTCTTTGATGACGACTTTATCTATGCAGATAGCACCGGTATTGTATTATCTGGTGAAGAACTTGAACTGGAAATCGTAGAAGAATAACGAGTGTCAAACCACCTACATATCTATGATGAAGCGACTGTAAAACCTTGGTGTAGCAGTCGCGCTAATGAAAGAAAAGCATGGCAGTCAATAGCCCTACTTGACACTGGTGTTGATCCTTTACAAGCCATGCACGATGCCGCGCAATTTGGTATTAAGTATGTATTACTAGGTATTTGCGAAGATATCGGGCCTCGCGCCAACTTAGGCAATGGTGGTGCCGAAGATGGCTGGCAAGCATTTCTTAAACGCTTTTTAAATCAACCTGATAACCAATTTTTAGCGAACGAAAAAGTTTTGTTATTAGGCGAAGTAGCGATCAGCGATTTGACTCTTGCGGCGCGCGATTTATCAAACCAAAATCCTCAGCAACTAACACAATTACGCCAGTTATGCGCCCAGCTTGATCAACGTGTTGAGCAAGTGCTGAGCTTAATTTTTGCTGCAGGGTTAGAGCCAATCGTTATTGGCGGTGGCCATAATAACTGCCTTGGTATTATTCGCGCATTAAGCAAGCATAAACAGCGCCCAATAAACGCGATCAACTTTGACCCTCATGCCGATTTCCGTGACTGTGAAGGCCGCCATAGTGGTAATGGTTTTCGCTATGCATATAACGAGCAACACTTAAATAATTATCATGTTATTGGCATGCACGAGCTGAAAAACAATCAAGCAATTATTGATGCTTTAGCTGCTGCCCAATTTAGTTATGATAGCTACCAAGCGCTGCAAGTGAGGCGCGAAAAAACCTTAACTGAAGCATGCCAGCAGGCACTATATAATCTAATTGATGCACCACTTGGGGTTGAAGTGGATCTTGATAGCATTTCATTAATGCCCGTCAGTGCGTATACCAATTGTGGTTTTAGTGTTAGCGATGCCGAACACTTTGTGCATTTAGCTGCCAGTCAAGTAAACAGCCAATACTTGCATTTATGTGAAGCAGCCCCCAACCAACATCCTAGTGGTATACAGGCTGGAATGAGCGATGCAGGGCAAATAATCACAGCTCTCGTGAATGCTTATTTACAAGCCAAAGCAAACTAAAAAGCGATTACGGATACTCTATTTGCCATTGTTTTAACCAAGAGATCATGCCAACACTGCTCAGTGGATGACTATAGTAATAACCCTGCGCGGCATAGGCGTTTAAACTTTTTACAAAATTAAGCTGCTCCAGTGTTTCTACCCCTTCGCAAATTACCTTCGCATTTTGTTGGTTATGCATATCAACCATACCGCTGATCAAACTACGAACATGGCTTTGATGACTGAAATCAGCTGTTAATGAAGGCGCTATTTTTACATATGCAACGGCTAAATTTGGTAACTTAGCAAGCCAAATAGGGCTATCACCAAGGCCATCCACGCAGACTTTAATACCAATGCTATTTATGCGTGCGACCATTGCTTTACCTTGCTCATCTAAACTCATAAACAGATTAAGTGGACACTCGACAATTAAATCGCCAGCTTGTAGTTGATGTTCGATAAAAATGTGATCAAGGAATTCGATAAATTCTTCATTTAGCATTTCAGAGCCAAATAAATTGATACTCAAAGGCATCGTTATGCCTTCCATGCGCAATGCCATTGCAAGCTCTGCGGCGCGTTCAATAACAAATGTGGCTAATGGATAAGCAAGCCCTGCAACACGTATATCATCAATAAATCGATTAGCCGATAAAATCCCTTGTCTGGGATGTTGCCAACGTAGTAACAACTCTAAAAATTCAATTTTTTCATCGTGATTGCAAATGATGGGTTGGAAGTACAATTCAAGTTCGCTAGAAAAATCGATATTTGCTAATTCTTGCAAACGCGCTTGCTGTTCTAATTGCTCTATTCTCATTTGTTGATGGTACACCACCACTTGTTGTTTTGGGTGGCTATCTAAAGCGAGGTAAGCAAACGAAATTAAATTATCAAAGCTATTTTCTTGTTCATCGCAATCAACGAAACTGGCCCGTGCATTGACTTTAATAGTGCAATTAGCCACATTAAACGGCTTCAAGGTGGCCCCTAGTATTTGATTGATTAATTGCTCATGTAAATGTTTTTGCTGCGCTAAATTACATATAAATGCAAAATTAAGGCCACCAAGGTGAGCTAATTTTTGTTCCCCAGCTAAATTAATCACTTCTTCAATAAGCAGTAGTTGCTTAATACGGTTTGCAGACTGCGCTAATAGTAAATCCCCAAAGTCTCGGCCAATATGCTGATTAACCTGAGCAAACCCCTCCAACCGGATAACCACCAACGCAGCTCGTTGTTGATTGTTTTTACGCCAGTCGTAATAACCTTGTCGTAACTGCTTAATATCGGGAAGATTTAATAACGGCGCAGGCTCCATAAAGTGATTTATATGCGCTGCGTCATCAGCCTCAGCAACAAGCTCTTCATCATCAAAATAGCCAGACATAGCCAGTACAATGCTCGCCAGTACAATTAAATAAAGAGGTAACTCAAGTAGTAAATGAGCCGCTAAGCACACCGTAAATACAAGTGCTGAGCAACAGCTCAAAGTGAGCATAGTCCATTTATTTTGCGAAAATGCCAGCCATAAATGCAAACCAATACTCAGTGCAAATAGTAACTCCAAAAAGTTAAAGCCGCCGCTTAATACTGCCAGCCCAAGTACCCCATTGCTGAGATAGCTAAAGCGCAGTAATGGCTTTTTAACCACGCACAAGGCACAGATCATCGCCATAAAAATAGCGCCGGCTAAAAAAGTAGGCGTCAATATATTGTTTAAAAAAGCGCTCCCTGCAGAATATTCAAGTCCCGTATTTGTTAATAGCGCGATTAAAATCATTTTTTGAGCACAACATTACAACAGACTAATTTAGTCTACCCAAAATCCACAGATTTAACAGTTTATTCACGCCAAATTGATAACTTAATTGTGCTGGGTGGGATATTTGCCAATGAGCTATATCGGCACGCATGCCGACTTTTAACACTCCGCGATCAGTTAAACCCAATGCTTTGGCGGCATTACGCGTAACTCCGGCGAGAGTTTCTTCAGGAGTTAAGCGAAATAAAGTACACCCCATATTCATCATTAATTGCAAAGAACACAAGGGTGATGTACCTGGATTAAAGTCTGTCGAAATCGCTATTGGTACTTGATACTGTTTTAATAGCTCAATTGGCGGCTGTTTGGTTTCGCGTAAAAAATAAAATGCCCCGGGTAATAATACCGCCACAGCGCCTGCTGCAGCCATGGCCTTTACTCCAGCTTCATCTAAATGTTCAATATGATCAGCAGATAACCCATTAAATTCAGCGACTAATTGTGCTCCTTGCTGATTTGAAAGCTGTTCAGCATGACATTTCACTGGCAAATTATGTTTTTTTGCGGCATTAAAAACTCGTCGAGTTTGCTCATTACTAAAACCAACATTTTCGCAAAACACATCGACAGCATCGGCTAAATTTGCAGTGACCACTTGCTCAAGCATCTCATTACAAACCAGATCGATATACTCATCACTGCGACCTTTATATTCCAAAGGTAGGGCATGCGCCCCCAAAAATGTCGTTTTTACATCAATTGGGTGATTTTCACCTAACAAACGTGCCACTTCGAGGATTTTAACTTCATTTTCGCAATCAAGTCCGTAACCAGATTTGATCTCAACGGTACTCACTCCCTCGGCATAGAGGGCATTGAGACGATCCTTCGCGAGCACAAATAAAGCCTCATGATCCGCAGCTCGTGTGGCTGCTACCGTACTAGCGATCCCCCCACCTTGCGCTGCTATTTGCTCGTAACTAACACCTTGTAAACGCTGTTCAAACTCTTCAGCTCTTGAGCCGGCAAACACTAAGTGGGTATGACAATCAATTAAACCAGGTGTTAGCCACTGCCCTTTTGCTGAAAGCATCGGCGTTGCTAATACGTCGAATTTAGGTAAATCGGCCTGTTTACCCAACCACACAATGACACCTTTACGGATTGCCAGCGCTGCATTTTCGATGGCGCCATAAGGTGCTGCAATACTGCAATCCATAGTTGCGATATTGGCATCGGTGATCAATAAATCCCAGTCATTAGCCGGATCATTTGCAGTGATTGTTGTCATATTAACTCCGAAAATTATTTTTTCTCAGTCTAACAAGTCATCTTGTATATACAAGGTAAATATGCCATCTTATAGTTAATAGTAAATTTAAAAGACCATAATAATTTAATGACGACACCTAAGTTCGCACAAATAAAGCAATTTATTGTTGATAATATCCGCAGCGGCGCATGGCTTGAAAACCAACGTGTGGCTTCTGAAAATGAATTGGCCGAACAATTTAGTGTTAGTCGAATGACTGCGCGCCGAGCGTTAAGCGAATTAACCGAAGCAGGTATTCTTACTCGTAGCCAAGGTTTAGGCACGTTTGTTGCCAGTTTTAAATCACAATCATCATTGCTTGAAATTAAAAATATAGCAGATGAAGTCAAAGCCCGTAACGGCAATTACAGCTGTACAGTATTAGTGCTTGAATCTATCAGCGCCATTGCGCCAATTGCGATTGCACTGGGTGTTGAAGTAGATAGCGTGGTGTATCGCAGTGTATTAGTGCATAACGAAAACGAACAGCCACTGCAAGTTGAGGAGCGCTTTGTTAACCCGGCCCTAGCAACAAGCTACCTTCAACAAGACTTTACTGCGTTAACTCCGCACGAATATTTATCGAGCGTCGCACCATTAACTGAAGCGCGCCATACGGTAGAAGCAATAATGCCTAACAGCGAAATGTGCCAATGGCTTAATTTATACCATGAAGAGCCATGCTTACAGGTGATTAGGCGTACTTGGTCATCATCTGGGATTGTTAGTTTTGCCCGTTTAGTATCACCGGGTAGTAAGTATCGCTTAGGCGGACATTTAACTTTTAAAAAGTAATATGTAAAAAATAACATTAGAAAGAATATAAAAATCAAAATGATGCGCTTCACAGCGTATTTTTTGAAACCAATAAGCTTGTATATACAACAGGAGTAATCTATGAACAACAGACTTGATGAATCTCGCGTTATCCGCGCCCCACACGGCGATAAAATCAGCGCTAAGAGCTGGCTCACCGAAGCAGCTAAGCGCATGTTAATGAATAATTTAGATCCTGAAGTAGCCGAACATCCACATGCTTTAGTTGTGTACGGTGGGATTGGTCGTGCAGCGCGTGATTGGCCTTGCTTTGATAAAATCATCGAAACTCTCGACAGACTCGAAGACGACGAAACGCTACTCGTACAATCAGGCAAACCTGTTGGGGTATTTAAAACTCACAGTAATGCACCGCGAGTATTAATTGCCAACTCAAACTTAGTACCTCACTGGGCTAATTGGGAGCATTTTAACGAGCTCGATAAACTTGGTTTGATGATGTATGGGCAAATGACTGCGGGATCATGGATCTACATTGGATCACAAGGCATAGTACAAGGTACCTACGAAACCTTTGTAGCAATGGCAAAACAACATTTTAATGGTGACGCTGCTGGAAAGTGGGTGCTAACCGGTGGCTTAGGCGGTATGGGCGGCGCGCAGCCACTTGCGGCAACCATGGCGGGATTTAGCGCACTCGTAGTTGAATGCGATGAAACGCGTATCGATTTTCGGATCAAAACCCGCTATGTGGATGTTAAAGCAACCGATTTAGATCATGCACTGGAGCTTATCAACGAGGCGTGTGGCAAAGGCGAAGCGCTGTCAGTCGGCTTACTTGGTAATGCCGCTGATGTATTTAGTGAGCTTGTTAACCGAGCTATTACTCCCGATGTAGTGACCGATCAAACCTCTGCTCACGACCCGTTGAATGGCTATTTACCGCAAGGTTGGAGCATGCAACACGCGGCTAAAATGCGTGAACAAGATCCACAAGCGGTTGTCAAAGCAGCTAAGCAATCTATGGCTGTGCAAGTCAACGCAATGTTAGCACTACAACAAGCTGGTGCTGCAACAACTGACTACGGCAATAACATTCGTCAAATGGCATTTGACGAAGGCGTAACAAATGCCTTTGATTTCCCAGGTTTTGTGCCAGCTTATATTCGTCCATTATTTTGCGAAGGAATTGGTCCATTCCGTTGGGTGGCATTATCAGGCGATCCTGAAGATATTTATAAAACCGACGCAAAAGTGAAAGAGCTTATTCCTGACGACAAACACTTACATAACTGGCTTGATATGGCTCGTGAACGTATTCAATTCCAGGGCTTACCTGCTCGTATTTGCTGGGTTGGCTTAAAAGACCGCGCTCGTTTAGCGCTGGCGTTTAATGAGATGGTCAAAAATGGTGAGCTTAAAGCACCGATTGTGATCGGCCGTGACCATTTAGACTCAGGCTCAGTTGCGAGTCCAAACCGTGAAACCGAAGCAATGAAAGACGGCTCAGATGCAGTATCAGATTGGCCATTACTTAATGCATTACTGAATACCGCAGGAGGTGCAACATGGGTGTCACTTCATCATGGTGGTGGTGTAGGTATGGGCTTTAGCCAACATTCTGGCGTAGTCATTGTTGCTGATGGCACCGACGAAGCAGCTGCGCGGGTTGGCCGCGTATTATGGAATGATCCTGCAACGGGCGTTATGCGCCACGCGGATGCAGGTTACGATATTGCAATTAATTGTGCGACCGAGCAAGGCCTCGACCTGCCAATGTTAAATAAGGAATAATCATGTTTAAACTCACCCTAACACCTGGAAAGCTCGATTTAGCAACACTGCGTCAAATTAATTTATCACCAGTGACGTTAACGCTCGCCAAAGATAGCGAGATAAAAATAGCAGCCAGTGCACAAACCGTGCAAGACGTGATTGATCAACACAGAACGGTATATGGCATTAATACCGGTTTTGGCTTACTCGCCAATACTAAAATTGCTGAACATGAATTAGAGTTACTCCAGCGATCCATTGTACTTTCCCATGCTGCGGGCATCGGTGCTTATATGGATGACAGCACAGTACGATTGATGATGGTATTGAAAATTAATTCATTATCACGTGGCTTTTCTGGCATTCGCCTAAAAGTGATCGAATTCTTTATGCAGTTACTTGCTGCACAAGTCTATCCATGCGTGCCAAAAAAAGGCTCGGTAGGTGCATCTGGCGATTTAGCGCCACTTTCACATATGTGTTTACCACTGCTCGGCGAAGGCGAAATGCGCTATCAAGGTAAACTCATTAGCGCTGCTGACGGTCTTAAAATAGCCGGTCTTGAGCCATTAACACTGGCCGCTAAAGAAGGCTTGGCTTTGTTAAATGGCACTCAAGCCTCTACCGCATTTGCGCTTCAAGGGCTATTTCGGGCCGAGGATTTATATGCACAAAGCTGCGCGATTGGCTCAATTAGTATTGAAGCTGCAATGGGAAGTCGTTCGCCATTTGATGCACGTATTCATGAAATTCGTGGCCAACTTGGTCAAATCGATACCGCGGCAATGTTTCGCGATATGCTCGGTGAACATTCACAGATCAGCGAAGCTCATGTGGATTGTGAAAAAGTACAAGACCCGTATTGCCTACGCTGTCAGCCACAAGTACTTGGTGCATGCTTAACACAAATTCGCCAAGCCGCCGAAGTGTTGTTGTGTGAATCTAATGGTGTAACCGACAACCCATTAGTATTTGCTGATGTAGGCGATATTATTTCGGGAGGTAACTTCCACGCCGAGCCTGTGGCTATGGCAGCCGACAATTTAGCATTAGCGATTGCCGAAATTGGTGCACTAGCTGAGCGTCGTATTGCGTTACTGATTGATTCAAACTTATCAAAGTTGCCACCTTTCTTAGTTGAAAACGGCGGCGTTAATTCAGGCTTTATGATTGCACAAGTAACCGCAGCAGCATTAGCGTCTGAAAATAAATCATTGGCGCACCCTGCTTCTGTGGATAGCTTACCAACTTCAGCGAACCAAGAAGACCATGTTTCTATGGCAACTTTTGCAGCACGTCGTCTGCAAGAAATGGCTGATAACACGCAAGGCGTACTGGCAATTGAATGGTTGGCATCTGCGCAAGGGTTAGAATTTAGAAAGCCATTGCAGGCATCAGCCAAAGTTGAACAAGCTAAAGCAACACTGCGCACAAAAGTGAGCTACTACGATAAAGACCGTTATTTTGGCCCAGATATCGAAGCAGCTAATTTATTATTACAGCAAGGTGAGTTGTGTAATTTATTACCTAAAGGCGTATTACCGTCGTTTTAAATAGCAAACTGATAGTTAAAACCAAGTGATTCAATAGCCGAACCATCAATGATGCGTTCGGCGCTTTCGTCACTCGTAAATGTAGGGGGGGTTGTTCCGTATTGCTGGCATTTTTGCTGATAGTAATCTGCTTTGCTTGGATGAGCTGGATTGACGACATTGTAAATTGGCGCTGCAACTTGCCAATTCTCCAACACACTAACAATCGCATTAATAACATCTTGTTGCTGCACCATATTAACGGTTTGGTTGCTCGAACTTTGTAGTTCTTTGCCTGCCACAAAACGCCCTGGCTCTCGCTCTGGCCCAATTAAACCACCGAGTCTAAGTACTTTTCCACCCGCATTTAATACCAGTTGCTCAGCATCAATTAATGGCTGTTGGCGTGCAGTACTTACTTTAATCTCACTTTGCTCTGTATAGGTTAGATTATCTTGATCATAAACAGCCGTTGATGAACACAACAAAAAACCTTTTGCATTCATGGTGCCTGCCAGTTCAATGGCTAATTTTAACGTGGCTAAATAATGGCTATCAGCGTGGCGACTACGTGGTGGTATAGCACACACCCACCACGCATTATATAAATCTAGTTGATGAACTAATTGCTGATCTGCAAATACTAACTGGCGCTGAAAAGCATGTTGATGCTCAGCGCTACGATGAGTGCCTTGAACATCCCAGCCTTTTGCAAGCTGTTGTAAGCACAATGGCCGACCCAACCAACCTGCGCCCAATACTATTAATTGGTCTTTATTTGTACCCGCCACGCAACATTCCTCTTACAATTAAATAGAAATTTGTTCACTTCTCTCATCGCACACAATAGCGATTAAGATAAAGATATGATTAGATAAGAGTGCTTACTCTACTAAATAATAAGAATGTGTGCACTTATGTTACGAAATCTATCATTACGAAAAAAAATCCTGTTATTAATTGGTGGCACTATCAGTGTGCTGTTACTTATTGCCTCGGCTTACTTTGTGAACCATATAGCCGCCTTGTCTCGTCAAAGTATTGAACGCGAAGCATACAGCTACTTACAAAGTGAACAGCTGTCAATGCAGAGCTATTTTGCTCAATATGGCAAAGTTGTAGAAACTTTTGTGAATAATCCTCATCTCGTTAACTGGTTTGACGCATGGGATAAACGCGACCAAACACTCCAAGGTGCGCTAGGCTACGACGAAGTAAATCAAGACTTTATACGCATTAGTGGCAATGATGAAAATATTCTCTCGGCATTTTTTGCCTCCGCCAAAACCGGTGAATATTTTAAAGAGCATGAACGTACTACCCACTATAATGGCCAGCCGTATTACGCTTATAAACGTGGTTGGTGGCAAGATGCATTAAAAATTAACCGTTTATATGTCGGGCCCATTTCAGTTGATTTAACCACAGGTAATGCCTCTGCGGTTGTGCAACAGCCTGTTTATAATAAGCAACGCGAACTAATTGGTTTTGGTGGCGTAGATTTACAACTGAATAAAATCAATAAAATGGTCGAAGATATTCGTTTTAACGGTCAAGGTTTTGGCTTTTTACTCGATGGCGACCAAAAAGTGGTGCATTTCTCAAAACGTACCAACCATAAACTTTCAATCACCGATGAAGGCCCTAACGGTAAAGAAGGCTTAGAAGTACTTGAAAAACAATTTAGCGACACGCAAGGCTTCAGTGCGCTCAACCAGCAAATGAAAAATAACGTCGCTGGTGATGCCAAAGTAACCTTGCAAGGGCAAGAGTACTTTGTGGTTTATAACCGCTTACAATTAGAGCATCCTTATCTAAACTGGTACGTGGGTATTTTAGTGCCACACACTATGATTGATGAGCCAGTAAATGACGCGGTCATGACCACCACCAGCTCGGTCGTTATTATTTTATTAATCATCATCGCAATGATTTTGTGGGCCACACAGATGATCTCACAACCGATCATCACCTTAACCCATATTATGCGCGATATTGCTTCTGGGGATGGCGATTTAACCCAAAAAATTACTATTGATAGCAAAGATGAAGTTGGCCAGTTAGCTCATCATATGAATACCTTTATTGATAAGTTGCACGTTATGATGCTTAATACCGCAGCACAGGCTGAACAACTTACCGATGCGGCGGCACAATTAAAATCGGTTTCGCAACAAACTAATGACGAAATTCAACAAGAAAAACAGCAGGTTGATAGTGTTAGCGCTGCAGTAACCGAAATGGCGACCACGGTTATGGAGATCTCGCGTAATGCACAACACACCAACAATGCAGCTGAGGAAGTCCAACAGATCACCGCAGATGGCGCCACTCGCTCGCAAAATGCACAAAGCGTGATGACCGCCTTAGCTGAGCATATTGGCGAAGCTGCTAAAGTGGTCGCAGGCCTAGAGCAAGAAAGTGGTAACATCGGCGCCGTAGTTGATGTGATCAATTCCATTGCAGAGCAAACCAATTTGCTGGCGCTGAACGCTGCAATTGAAGCCGCCCGTGCTGGTGAGCAAGGCCGTGGCTTTGCGGTCGTAGCCGATGAAGTTCGCTCGTTGGCCAGTCGCACACAAGAGTCAACTGATGATATTCGCAACATGATCTCACGCTTACAGCAAATTGCACAGCAAGCTTCAACTATGATGCAACAAGGACAAGAGCGCGCGCAAAGCTCGGTTACGCAAACTCAAGAAGTACTAGATGCATTGCAAAACATTGCTGACTCAGTGACTAAAGTACAAGATCAAAGTCATCACATTGCCACCTCAACCGAGCAACAAACGGTGGTTGCCGAAGATATAAATAATAGTTTAGCGGCAATTAATCACTTAGTGAACAGCACTGCAGATCATGCCCTTGAGCTTGCTGATGAAGCCAGGGACCTTAACGAGCTTGCCAGCTTACTAAATAAAACAGTTAATCAGTTTAAGCTTAAGTAAGCCAATATTGATAAGCAAAAGAGTGCTCCGGCACTCTTTTTTGTTGTAGATCAATATTCCCTCGACGCATCCTTTTTATACTAACGAAAATGATATAAAAGGTGCGCGTGATGATTAATTTACCCAAATGGGATCAAAGCTTAATAAATAAGTACAATGTGTCTGGACCAAGATACACCTCCTACCCCACAGCATTGTCGTTTAATGATGGCTATCAACAACAAGACTTGATCAGTGCAATTAACTCATCAAACAGTCGCAGCTTATCTTTATATATCCACATTCCGTTTTGCAGTCAGCTTTGCTATTACTGTGGCTGTAACAAAGTAATAACCCGCCATCAATCAAAAGCTGACTTATACCTAGATTATCTTGAAAAAGAAATCATCGCTCAAGCGCTGCTATTTGATAGCTATCAAGTACAGCAACTGCATTTAGGCGGTGGCACGCCCACTTTTTTAACAACCAGCCAAATGAGCCGTTTAATCGCGCTACTTGAGCTGCACTTTAAGTTTGCTCCCGATGCAGAGCGTGGTATTGAAATAGACCCTCGCTCACTGGCAACTGACATGCTCAGCCACTTGCGTAGCCTTGGCTTTAACCGTGTATCATTTGGCATTCAAGACTTTAATGATGATGTACAGCTTGCCGTTAACCGTCCACAAAGTGCTGATGCAGTAAAAAGTTTGATTGGTGAAGCCCGTGAACTCGGCTTCAAATCAATTAATGCAGATATGATTTATGGCTTACCACTGCAAACCCCTGAGAGCTTTAAAGAGACTATTGAGCAATTAATTGCCCTTAGTCCTGATCGTGTATCGGTATTTAATTACGCGCACTTACCGGATCGCTTTGCCGCTCAGCGAAAAATTAAGGATGCAGATTTACCTAGCGCTCACGATAAGCTCACCATGTTTAAGAATACCTTAGAACAAATGAGTAACGCAGGTTATCAGTTTATTGGTATGGATCACTTTGCAAAAACCAGTAATGAGTTAGCTATTGCACAAAATAGTCAGCAATTACATCGTAATTTTCAAGGCTACACCACTCATGGTGACTGTGATTTACTGGGTTTAGGGGTGTCATCAATTTCACAAATTGGCACTGCTATTTTGCAAAATCAAAAAGAGTTAAAGCATTACTATCACGCGATTGATAATCAGCTTGGCAGTGCAATCAGCAAAGGTATGAAACTTGATAATGATGACGTTATTCGCGCTGATGTGATCAAACAGCTTATTTGCCACTTTGAACTGAATATGCAAAGTATTGCTAATACCTATCAACTCGACTTTAAAGATTACTTTGCCAGCTCACTGCAAGCTCTTGAGCCACTAATAGCAGATGGCATGGTGACTATCGATGCAGACTTAATAACCGTCACAGCACGCGGCAATTTGTTTATTCGTATCATTTGTATGTGTTTTGATGCTCATTTACAAAAACAGATTAACGCGACTCGGTTCTCTCGGGTAATTTAATCTGAGTGCACAAGCATAAAAAAAGCAGACCGAGGTCTGCTTTTTTATTGATACTGTAAAATTAGTTAAACACCACGTTTTCGCTACCAGGGGCTGCTTTAAACTCTTCAATGATTTTCTCACAGTCAGCTTTAATTTGCTCTGCATGAGTTTCTTCAGCACGCCAGCGAGCGCTGTCTTGTTTAAATATTTCTTTTTTCGAATATTTTTTACGAGCGTCATGAGTTGGCATTTCTTTTACCACTTCATACATCGCAAATATGCCTGGATAACGCCCTGGAAGGTCTTCGTCATCCTCAAAGCTGTATTGCGACATTAGCACCCAAATACGCAAACACCCTTCTGAGAACTCACATTGCTCTTGGTGCATAGCACGGGCGATTAAATGAATGCTGTCTGCGAGCTTGGCATTACGCTCTAAGCGCGACTTAGCTAACTTAGCTTGCTGCTTTACCTGCTCTTTCGCGATCAGTTTTTTTTGCGCACTGAGTTTATACAGTAATTGGCCAGCATAAAATGCCAGCCCCGCAATGATCACAGCGCCAACACACAGAGCCAAGATCATTATGTTCATTATTTATCGTCCTCGTCATCTAACCATTCATTGGCTAAATCATTCGACAAGTAATGATCAAAGTCACTATTAGCTTCTTCGCTAAACTCTTCATCATCAAAATCATCAGCTTCGTCTTCAATACCAAGCAATTCACATAACACTTGATGACGTGCAATACGGCTGTTGAAGTATTTTGCATCTTTACCTGTTAATAACTGGCCACTTTCATGTAACTCAACCAGCTTCAATAAGCGCTCGTCATTTTCTAGCGCTTCTAATTCTTGCTCTGGTGAAAGCTCAGGCTGAACTACTTTTTTCAGTTCAACTTGTGGCTTCAAGTTACGTTTAAGCTCAATAACTGGTTCAGCTGCAACGGCAATTAAAGGGATTGGTTTTTTACTACCAACACGTTTGTCTTTATGTTGCTGATTACTATTACTCTCAGGCTGTAAAGCGTCTATCGAATTACGTGAACCTGGCTTTGCACCTTTGGTCTTTTTAACGCGTTGTTCTTTCAATGCACGCATTTCTTTAAGCTTATCTTTGCTTAAACGAACAGGACCGTTAGACGGGATTTTACGTGACTTTTTAGTTCTACTCATATCTTGATCATCTCACTTAAGAGGTTTTGAGCAACGCGCATTTTGGCGTTGCGATGCTGGCCTTGCCAGAAGAATTCGGTTTGTGCGGATTGAGGTTGGGTAACTCGACTACTTGCGCACTTTCTATACATTTAAGTATAAACGATGGCTATTGTAACAGGACAAATAAAAAGGCGGTAGAGAAAACATCTCTACCGCCTGCTAATCTGAGCGCCATTTAACTGGACACTTCTCCCTTCGACTTTTTAGTCTTTATTATTGTTATTATTTTTGTTGTTCCATGTTGTTATTATTTTTACCTTCCGTGTAGCATTCCATTTTGTTTTTATTTTAAACTTCCGTGAGATTTTATTATTCTCGGTCTTCATTGACTCTTTTTTAATATTCCTTCGGTGACATCAACCGATGTCTTATCCCCGATAATCACGTCACACTACTTTCCGTGTAGTTTAGTCCATTTTGTTCTTATTGTTTCAGCGACAAGGGTTAATTTACGCATTAATAATTTTGTTACAACTAATTTATATAATTTTTCTTACGCAATACAAATTGCAACATAACCAAAACATTAAATTACAATAAGTTATGATAAAAACAAAAATAAAAATAGGATTTAGCTTACAGCAAGGCATGGTCAATGTCTTACAAGGAAAGAGGTAATATCGACAAAACACAAATACAAAAAAAGCAGCTTACGCTGCTTTTTGTAACCACTATAGATTTTAGGATTAATAATAAAACTAATCTATACTACTTTAGTGTAGTCCACCTAAGTACTTAGAAAGCACTTCGATATCTTTGTCTGTTAGCTTGGTGGCAATATCTTGCATCATGCCATTTAAATCATTATGACGCACACCATCACGGAATTTCTCAAGTTGTGACTTGATGTATTCTGGATGTTGAAAAGAAATTTTTGGAAACTTAGCTAATGATGAGCCATTACCACGTGGGCCATGACATGCTGCGCATGCTGGAATACCACGTTCTGCGTCACCTGCTTTATAAAGCATGGCGCCAACGTCAACGATATCTTTAGGTGTTGCACCCTCTGACATGTTAAGTGACGAAAAATAAGCAGCCAAATCTTTCATGTCTTGATCGTTCAATGGCATTGCCATCGCGCTCATGACTGGATCCATACGACCCTCTTTACCACCTGAAGTCATACCTAACTTCAATTCAGTAAGTTGCTTATAAATATAATCCGCGTGTTGGCCTGCAAGTTTTGGGTAGATATTAACCGGCGCGTTACCGTCTGGGCCGTGACAAGCCGCACACGTTGCTGATTTTTCTTTACCTGCGTTTACATCGCCATCAAATGCTGTTGCGTTGCTTGCTGACAACGCACCAAGCAATATAGTTAAAGATAGTGCTATTTTTTTCATGGTGAATTCTCTGTTTCCGACCCTGTATCATCTACAATATGGATGTTGTGATTTACATATTCTACACGATAATAAATTCTCTGGCACGTTTTCTACTCATATTAAACTTATAAATTATAGGGTTTTGACCTAGATTAAGCTTTGGCCGTATCATTTTAGTTGATTTTAGGCTGCTATCTTAGTCTAAATCCGCTTTTTAATAGTGTAGTAATAGTATAAAATGCGCACCTTAAGTGAACTTTAATTAAGTAAAGTTTACTCGCTGTAATACTTAATTAAGTTTCTAGGAGAGCCTGTGCTCAAATCTCGTATCAAATATAACACTGCGTCGTTCGTTACCAGCGCTCCAGATATCACTAAATTGCCTGCTGATACGGGAATTGAAGTTGCCTTTGCTGGCCGCTCCAACGCCGGTAAGTCTAGTGCTCTTAATGCATTAACTGACCAAAAGCTGGCACGTACTAGTAAAACCCCTGGTCGTACGCAACTGATCAACACATTTGAATTAGCCGATGTTGATGATATGCGCCTAATCGATTTACCTGGCTATGGTTTTGCTAAGGTACCGATCGAAATGAAAAAGAAATGGCAAAAGTCATTAGGTGAGTACCTGCAAAAACGTCAAAGTTTAAAAGGTATCGTGATCTTAATGGATATTCGTCATCCTCTTAAAGATTTAGACCGCGATTTAATTAATTGGGCAATTGGTAGTGAAATTCCAGTATTGGCACTGTTAACTAAAGCCGACAAACTAAAGCAAGGTGCACGTAAAGCACAGGTGCTGCAAGTTCGTCGTGAGTTAAGCAGCTTAGAAGGTGATATTACCGTTCATGCGTTTTCATCTTTAAAAGGCACAGGATTACCTGAAGTTGCTAAGAAATTAGATGAATGGTTCCTAGGGCCAATTGTTGCAATACCACCTACTGATATTGAACAAACGCCTGAATCAGATGCTTAATCACACGTTTAAGTAAAAACGCTGACCCGCAGATTGAATGAAATAGCCTTGCTTATCAGCTTGTGCTATTTCTGCCCACTGATAAAACACACTTCTTGATACTCGAGCACTACAGCCATACGGTAACTGTAAATACGGCACATCATTGCCCTGATAATCTTGTACTACTAAAGGTTGTTCGCAGGTTACTAGCCAAGTTCGCTGTAAATTATCCACACAACATAACACTTGCCCTTGCTCTGTCATTTCAAAGCGCCAATTAACGATTATAAAGGGAGCATCATGGACAGTAATAGCTATTTTTTCGATTGGTGTTTTTAAGTAAAAAGTATCCTGCTCTTTGCAAAGAACTGAGGCAAACAGCTTAACCATAGCGATACGAGTAATTTTACTGCCACCGTATAACCACTCACCTTGCTGATTGATGATAATTGGCAGCTCGCCACAATGCTGCGGCTGCCATTGAGAAAATGGCTTGCTTGGCTGCTCAAGTGCAGTGGCAAGCTCATTCAAAGAGTGCATTATTTAAGCTTGTTCATCGTTAATGAAAAACTAACCGGTACTGCCGTTGCTATCGATGGTAAACCTGCTAACTTTTGCAATTGCATAATGCCATCAATGACAGCAAAGTCTGCGCCATTAATGATAATTGGGCTCATTGATGAAACGCTGATATCCCCTTGCGATGACAAGTTGGCGATAACATCCACTGTAATCTCTTTCTTAGCACCATGAAAATCAAGTTCAGCACTAATACCTTTAAATACATGTTGGCCAGGCTTAAGCGCTTTTAATTGCTTGCTTAAATTAGCTGTTATGGTTGCGGTTGGAAACTTCGCTGTTTCAAATAACAACTTGGTCATGCGTTCATTACGAATAGGGATCATCGTTTCAACTGAGCTCAGATCAATATCGACTGATAAAGAGCCATTTTCAGCTAAACTACCTGACACATTTTTGAAGTGATGCACTTCAGCAATACTATTTGACTTAATAGACACAAAACTTACTTTGCTTTGATCATTGTTAACCTGCCAGTCAGCACAGGCAACACCAGAGACTAATAGGCTTGATAACGAAAGACCTAATATCGCAATTGATTTAACCATCACGCATTCCTTTCAAAATGAAAATGAGATTCAATGGTATCACTTGTTCTATGAAGTGCAATCAATAGCATAATAAATAACAGAGACAAAAAAACGACCCAACAAATTAATGCTGGGCCGGTATAGCAAACTGGGGAGAAGCTATCAATACGAGCACCCTTTCGAGTGCATCATCAACAGGATGTCCTACAGGATGAGGACGACGCGGACTTTACCAAACTAACCATGATAAATAAACTAAATACAGGTACTAACTAGTCGAATTGATAAACATATAACTAATACTACAAATTGCATGTTAATTTAACTTAATATTAACATTGAATTTCAGCTCAAAATTTGCTCTATTAACTAATTAGAATAAAAAATCCACACACTTTGTCTGTAAACAGCAGTTCAAAGCGTGATCAAACACACACAATAAAAGAGCACTGATCATGAAAAAAATAACCACTCTATACTTATGCTGCCTGCTGTTTATCTTCAGTAATAGCGCTAATGCAGGCTATACCCAAACTAAATACCCAATTGTATTAGCACATGGTTTGATGGGTTTTGACGATGTATTAGGTGTCGATTATTTTTATCGGGTACCAGCAAGCCTCAGTCGTGATGGCGCACAGGTTTTCGTCACGGCCGTATCCTCGCTGAATAGCTCTGAACAACGAGGCGAGCAGTTACTACAGCAAGTTGAACAGATTATTGCGCTAACTGGTACAACAAAAGTAAATCTCATTGGTCATAGTCAAGGTGCGCAAAGTATTCGCTATGTTGCCTCACTACGCCCCGACTTAGTTGCCTCAGCGACCAGTGTTGGCGGTGTTAATTTTGGTAGCCCTGTTGCTGATGTGGTGCGCCAAGGACTGACTCCTGGATCTAAGCTAGAAGGTATAGCTAAAACAGCCTTTGATGCATTTGGCGGGTTAATCGCATTACTCTCTGACAATAGTCAGTTACCACAAGATGCGCTTGGTGCACTGGAGAGCTTAACCACTGAGGGCGCGCTGGCCTTTAATCAAAAATATCCAGAAGGCCTACCTGCTGAGCAATGCCAGCAAGGACCTATGTATGCCAGTAATGGCGTATATTACTTTTCTTGGAGTGGCACTCGAACTTTAACAAATATATTTGACCCATCAGATGCAGCACTGGCGATCACTGCAATACTGATCCCAGGCGATGACGATGGCTTAGTCTCTCGTTGTAGTAGCCATTTAGGTTATGTATTAAAAGATAATTACCGCATGAATCACCTTGATGAAGTGAATCAACTGATTGGCTTTCATCATTTATTTACAACCGATCCACTGACAGTCTACCGTCAACATGCTAATCGCTTGAAAAAATTAGGCTTATAAACAATGAAGCAGTTGCTCATTTTAGTGTTAGTGATATCTATCACTAGCACAGCTATGATTTTTTTACTCAGCGACGATAAGCTTACAAGTGCAACGCCACCACATATCGATCAACCGATGGCAATCGATAGCATTTTTGAACACGTTATTTTAGCTAGCCAAGAGTCCGGTGAGTTTAGTGCTTCGCAGGCTCTAGAACAGTGCGAAAAGTTAGCTGCATGCGAAATCAATAGTGAGCTCTTTAATCGCTACCTCAGCTTTAAAATAGCGCTGGCAGAGCTGCAGCAACAACTCGCTCATTTGCCGCTAAGCGAACAATTAATTGCAATGATCGCTTTTCAACAACGCTACTTCAATGCAGCTGAAATCACTCTTTTATTTAACGATGATAATGAGTGGCAGCACTATACAATTGCCAAGCTTGAAATTAATCAGAACAACCATATTAGTGATGAATTAAAGCAACAATTGTTATCTAATTTAGAGGGCGAGCAACCTGAGCGTATTACCCAGGCACTTAAACCTAGTAACGATCTAAAAGCTTTAAACACTGAGCTAAAAGATGCCCTGCAACAACAAGACTACAATCAACTAGCAGCGGAATTTGGCGATGCTGCGGCAACAAGGTTAATCGCTCTAGAGCAACAGCGCCGGCAATGGCAAACATTGAGTGAGCAACTCACACAACAAATTAAACAGTTAAAGCAACACTATGAGCCACAACAAGCAGAGCAAAAAATTACCCAGCTACTTGATGAGCATTTAACCACAAATCAAAAGCGACGGTTTTTAGTGTTATATCCATTGCATTAAATGAGTGACCTACTATAGCGTTAAGAAAGTAGCCGAATGGCCACCTTTTAAAAAAAACTGACTACCCTATTCACAGACATAAAAAAGCGCGGCTTCACTCAATGCAGCCGCGCTTATATGATTTAAAAAGCTCAGTGATTAATGGGCTTGTTGCCAATTATCTCCGCTATCAGCTTCAACCACTAATGGCACATCTAATTTCGCAGCATCAGACATTAACCGGCAAATTTCTGCGGTGTATTGCTCAACACACTCAGTTTTGATTTCAAATACCAATTCATCGTGTACTTGCATCAGTAATTTAACCGTATTCGGTGCTTGTTCATACACCCATTTGTTGACTGTTAGCATGGCTTTTTTGATGATATCAGCAGCGGTGCCTTGCATTGGTGCATTAATCGCAGCACGTTCGGCTCCTTTACGGCGCGCGCCATTACGGGCGTTGATCTCTGGTAAATGTAAGCGACGACCAAAAATAGTTTCAACATAGCCATTTTCAGCAGCTTTCTCACGGGTTGATTCCATGTACTCAAGCACACCAGGGAAACGTTCAAAATACTTATCAATGTAATGTTGCGCTTCATGGCGCGGAACATCAAGTTGACGTGCCAAACCAAATGCCGACATCCCATAAATTAAACCAAAGTTAACCGCTTTAGCTTTACGGCGCATATCCGTGGTTACATCTTCTAACTCAACACCAAACACTTCCGCAGCAGTTGCACTGTGTACATCAAGACCATTGGCAAACGCATTTAACAAGCCTTTATCTTGCGATAAGTGCGCCATGATACGTAGTTCGATTTGGCTGTAATCGGCAGCCACTATTTTATAGCCATCTGCAGCAATAAAAGCCTCACGAATACGGCGTCCTTCTTCTGAACGAATAGGAATATTTTGCAGATTAGGATCGCTTGAACTTAATCGGCCAGTTGCCGTTACCGCTTGATGATAAGAAGTATGCACACGCTTCGTTTGCTCATTCACTATCAGTGGTAATTTATCAGTGTAGGTTGATTTAAGCTTAGATAAACCTCGGTGCTCAATAATAACTTTAGGCAGCGGGTAATCGTGAGCCAACTCTTGTAGTACTTCTTCAGCTGTAGAAGGTGCGCCTTTTGGCGTTTTTTTAATAACTGGCAGTTCAAGTTTTTCAAACAACAATACTTGTAATTGCTTTGGTGAGCTTAAGTTAAATGGTTCACCAGCAATCTCATGCGCTTCTTTTTCCAGCTCAATTAAACGCTCACCCAAACGCTGGCTGTGCGCGGCAAGCATTTTGCTATCAATCGCAACACCGGTACGCTCAATATCTGAAATAACGCTGACAAGCGGCATCTCTATATCTTCAAATACCGATTTAAGCTTTTCATCGGCTGCAAGTTTCGGCCATAATACTTGGTGTAAACGAAGCGTAATATCCGCATCTTCTGCGGCATAAGGTGCCGCTTTATCAAGTTCGATTTGATTAAATGTCAGCTGCTTTTTACCTTTACCAGCAATGTCTTCAAAACTGATATTTTTATGGCCTAAATATTTTAGCGCCAACGAGTCCATATCATGGCGAGTACCAACACTATTAAATACGTAAGATTCAAGCATAGTATCGAATTTAATACCCTTTAGCTCAAAACCGGCATTAGCCAATACACTCTTATCATATTTTAAATTTTGACCAACTTTTGCTTTGTTTTCATCAGCTAAAATTGGCCCGATCTTCGCCATCACCGTCTCTAAACTTAACTGTTCGGGCGCGCCAGGATAATCATGGGCAACCGGTAAATACACGGCTTCGCCAGCTTTAACAGCAAAACTCATCCCGACAAGTTTAGCTTGCATGTAATCAAGGCTGGTTGTTTCAGTATCAAAGGCAAATAGTTCAGCGGCATTTAATTGCTCGACTAAAGTATCTAATTGCTCTGTTGTCAGGATTGTTTCATAGTGAGCATCAGCCACTTGCGGTAATTCATTCGCTTCACTGGGGACAGCCAAGTGAGTGTCTGCATCTTTTGGATTATCTAATAACTCAGCTAACCAGCGACGGAACTCACACTCGCCATACAAGGCAATCAGTTCATCGCGATTTGGCTCTTGCAATTTAAAGGTATCTAAGTCTGATTCAACTTCAACATCGCATTTAATGGTAGCCAGTTCATAACTTAGCGGTAAATGATCGACTGCGGCGGCAAGCTTTTCGCCGATCTTACCTTTGATCTCATCAGCATGATCAAGCACACCTTGTAATGATCCGTATTTTTGTAACCACTTAACCGCCGTTTTAGGGCCGCATCCATCGACACCTGGGATGTTATCTACTTTATCGCCCATCAAAGCTAAGTAATCGATGATCAGTTCAGGACCAACGCCAAATTTTTCAACCACAGTGTCTGGATCAGAAATACTGTCGGTCATGGTATTGATCAAAGTGACATGCTCATTCACTAACTGAGCCATGTCTTTATCACCGGTTGAGATCAATACATGGCGCTGCTGCTCTGAAGCAATACGGGCAAATGTACCAATCACGTCATCCGCTTCAACACCCTCAATACTAATAAGCGGAAAACCCATCGCCCTAATAATATCGTGCAGTGGCGCTATTTGCGTGCGCAAATCATCGGGCATTGGCGGGCGGTTGGCTTTGTACTCACTGTACATATCATTACGGAAAGTTTTACCTTTAGCATCAAAAACCACCACCATATGGCTTGGATCATACTGTTTGATCAGGCTTTTCATCATGTTAACAACGCCATAAATAGCGCCTGTTGCTTCACCTTTTGAGTTAGTTAAATGCGGTGGTGAATGATATGCACGGAATAAGTAGGAAGAGCCATCGACTAAAATAAGTGGATTTTCAGGGATCTGAGCCATGATGTAATTGGATCCTAAATGAGAGAAAACGAAATATCTGTAAGCATGCCATAAGGGCACGCATAAAACGACTGTGAATTAAGCTTTGTTTAAACCGTTAAATAAGAGTAAGTTGTGGATAACTATGTAGATAACACCCACAAGCTATTCCTCCAAAGTAATTTAAAACTACTTAGAAACAAGTTAAGTGTATGTTTTGTTTTAAAAAGATAATACGAGGTTCTTTTTTTATTATTTTTATCACAATGTGGAAAAACATTTTATTGCTTTGCTTGATTGTGGCTTTTTACAACTAAAAAACGGTTAATTCATTCCTTATAAATAACCGGACGAGCATTCTATCACAATGGATCAAAGATCATAGCGATCCTTTATAATTTTTTCCTATTAGCCAACTTAAAAAAAAGCATATAGCGCGTTTTTGCTCTGCCTCGAGTGGATTGATCAAATAAAAATAATCTTTAACTCATCATTATTGATGATCACAAAATGATCTTAATAAGGCCATAACAGTCAGCAAAAGTCATGCTAAACTGACTTTATGAATAATAAATAAGGGCATAGTATATGAAAAAAATAGCTGTAATTTTAGCAGGTTGTGGAGTTTATGACGGTGCAGAAATCAACGAAGCCGTATTAACGTTATTACATATTGCCAAAGCCGGAGCAAGCTACCAGTGTTTTGCCCCTGATATTGAGCAATTGCACACGATCAATCACCTGAATGGGGAACAAATGACCCCTAACCGGAACGTATTAGTCGAAGCGGCACGCATTGCCCGTGGCGATATCAAAGCGTTAACACTGTTAGATGCTAATGACTTTGATGCTTTGATTGTGCCTGGTGGATTTGGCGCGGCTAAAAACCTGTGTGATTTTGCGATCAATGGTGCGCAAGCACAATTAAACCCTGAAATGCTCCGTGCTGCTAAAGCATTTGCGAATGCCAAAAAACCAGCAGGATATATGTGCATTGCTCCAGCAATGATCCCATTGATCTACAGTGCTGGCGTAAAAACCACTATTGGTAATGATGTTGATACTGCCAACGCACTACAAAGTTTAGGCGCTCAACACATTAATTGTGCAGTAGATGATATTGTAATTGATGAGCAACATAAACTCGTAAGCACTCCAGCTTACATGTTAGCGCAATCAATTTTAGATGCTGATGCAGGTATTGAAAAACTAGTCGCTGCGCTTTTGAAAATGAGCTAATTAGGTGCTAAAAAAACCGCAAATCAGTCATTCTAAAGTAGCTGCTTTGTTGCGCTGGCGCAAAAAAATAGTGTTTTTTCATAAGAAAAATACATCGTAGCGTTTTATAAATTGCGGCTTAGCGTTATAATCGTTCTAAATTCCGTCATCTATCGTGATTGATCACGTTCAAATCGAAGTGAGCAAGGCAAAATGAAAAAACTATCAGCAGCATTATTATTGCTAGCAACCACCGCATACGCACAGCCATATGATAACTCTATGACTGAAGATGCGATCAAAAAACGTATCGCGCCTATAGGTGCCGTTTACTTTGAAGGCGATAAAGCAGCAGTTGCTGAAGTGCCAACAGGTCCTCGTACCGGTGAACAAGTTTACCAAGGTGCGTGCTTTGCATGTCATGGTACTGGCGCACTTGGTGCACCAAAATCAGCAGATGACTGGGCTCCACGCTTAGCGAAAGGCGCTGACACGCTTCTAAGTCATGCAATTAATGGTTTTAATGCAATGCCACCACGCGGTACATGCATGGATTGCTCAGATGATGAAATAAGCGCAGCTATTGATTTTATGAGCAAAAAATAATACTTAATTCTGTACTGTTTTTTTATTAAGGCTGATTTTTATCAGCCTTTTTCATTATAAAAATAAATATCCCCACACCTTTATCACTACTTATTATTATCATTTTCTAATACTATTGGCCGCTTGACGATTAACCAAAAAAGTGAAAATATAAGTCCAATAAATATACAATAATAAAAATCGGTTTAATGTCACTGGAAGATATAACAGCTTTACTACATAAGCTGGAGCATAAAAATAATCGTTTAAAAGCTCTAGTCCAAAAGTATAAGCAATCCCACCACTTACAAAATGCCCTGATCCAATTATCAGAGCAAGCTAGTTCTGTTGCCGAATTAACGCTACTTTACCCTGCTATTCATGATATTTTGCAAGATTATATGCCAAGTAAAAGTTTTTACGTGGTGCTGTTAAATCAATTTAGTAACACCCTTGAACTCTCTTACTTTGCTGATGAAAAAGATGGTATCTCTGTGCCACTTAATCAAGATAATAATTTTATCCAAGGTGTCACTGGGTATGTTTTTAAACAAGGTAAAACCACCTACTTCCAAGGTGATGAAATGCAGGCTGCTGCCAACAAGGGGTTATTTAAATTACTTGGCACACCAGCAGAACATTGGGTAGGCGTGCCGGTATACCGAGAACAAAGCATTATTGGGGTGCTTGTCGCACAAAGTTACGATAAACAACAAAACTACTCTGAGCAACAAATCGAGCTATTAGAAGTAATGTCGCTCTACTTATCAACGGCTATCGAGCGGGTAAAAAAACGCGAACTATTAGAGTCTGAAGTAAAAATAAGAACTCGCGCATTAACGCAAAGTAATGAAGCACTTAACCTCGAAGTAGAACAACATAAAAAAACCCTCGCACGGCAACATATTCTGTTTAAAATTTCAGAGCTAGCGACGCAAACAAAGCATATTGATGAAGTATATCAACAAGTACATGAAATAATAAAATCAATAACTTACGCTGAGAATTTATACATTGCATTGTATGATCGCGAAACGGGTTGGTTAAACTTTCCGTACTGTGTGGATGAATATAGAGATAACACTCAACCGCGCCCTTTCGCCAAAGGTTATAGCGAATTAGTGTTACGTACCGAACAAACTCAACTCATTGATTGTACCCGAGCACAAAAACTGCTCAAATCCGGTGAAGTAGAAAGACCAGGGCAAGTCTCTGACTCAAACTCAGCAACTAGCTGGTTAGGTGCGCCATTAAAAACAGCGCAAGGTGTGATTGGCTTAATAACTTGCCAAGCCTACAATCATAAGCATATTTTTAATCAAGACGACTTTGAATTAATTACCTTTGTATCGCATCAAATAGCGACTGTATTACAAGCACATTTAGCTGCTCAAGCCTTAAAACAAAGCCATCAACAATTAGAGTTTCGAGTTGCTGAAAAAACCAAAGAGATCCTCCAAACCAATATGCATTTACAAATGCAAATTGAAGAGCGCAAAAAAATAGAGCAACAGCTTTATCATGATGCCCACCACGATCCACTTACTGGCTTGCCTAATCGCAGTCTGTTTTTAACCCAATTAGAAAAAACTCTACAGCATTATCAACGTTACCCTGAACAACAGTTTGCTGTGCTGTTTATTGATTTAGACAAGTTTAAGGATATTAACGATCAACTTGGTCATCAAGCCGGTGATCAGTTTTTAATTAGCGTCAGTGAGTCTTTTTCACAATGTATTCGGGAGCACGATTTACTTGCGCGCTTAGGTGGCGATGAGTTTGTAATTTTATTAACGCACTTAACCGATCGCCAACAAGCCGAAGATGTTGCTAAGCGATTAATTGAACTGATGAAAAAACCATTTTGTATGAAAGGTATTTGTGTACAAAGTGGTGCCAGTGTCGGTATTACCTACTCAAAAACAAACTACAAGCACACGGATGAAATTATTCGTGATGCTGATGCTGCCATGTATTATGCAAAAAATGCTGGTCGCAGCCGGTTTGAGTTTTACCATCCACTGCTTAGTGCCGGCACAAGCCCATATGAGTTGGAAACCAGTCATCACTTAGACTCTTTACCAATGCATTTTCGCTGCTCTGAAATTATTACACTTGATGAACAGCATCAATCAGAATCATTGCTTGAGGCATTTGGCGAACACCCAGTACTTGGCAGCACCAGTTTTGAAATATTAAAGAAGTTTGCCGCTGATAAAGCACAACAGCTGGAAGTGGAATTACAGTTATTAACCAAGGCGTGCCAGCAGATCAAAACGGCACAACTGCAAATGGTGTTATTCCCTTGCTCGGGTTTATTACTGGAGAAAAATGAATTTCAGGCGTTATGCTTAACAATGCAAAAGCACAGCATAACAAAACAAATTTGTTTATTATTTAACGAACAAGAGATCCGTTACGCTTCAGCGGTGCAAATTAGTAATTTAAAAATGCTAAGTGAACAAGGCTATTCGATTGGCTTAAATGATTTTGCTAAAGATCGCTGCGAACTTAATTTACTTTGCGATCTTAATTTCGATTATTTATTACTTAGCTCTACCTTTAGTAAGCGAGTGTTACAACAACAAAGCTTTGATTTACAACTACAAGGTGTACTAGCAATAACTAAGATAAAACAAATAAAAGTAATCGCGAAAGGCCCTTCAATATTAAATTATAGAGCCTTACTCGACACTCATGGTTTATCGCTATTTATTGGTAGGCAGCATGCAATTAGTTCCACAGCAACACTCCCAGCTGACTCTTCGAACGAGCAAATTTTAAATTAACGATATGCGTCGCGGATAACCAGTTTATTATCCGCAGTTTAGATGAACTACTCAGGCTTTTTCAGCATGGCACGTAAATTAGCGACTCTGGCTTGGCCCTTTTCCATTCGTTCGGCTTGCGTATTTGGCGCTTTTTTATTTTCAAATGCTAAATCATCTTGCGGTAGCTCTTGTATAAAGCGGCTCAACTCGGTTTGTGATGTTTCGCCAAATTGACGACGAATTTTTGCATAGGTCATGGTCAGCTCTTGCTGAGCACGAGTGATCCCCACATAGGCTAAGCGACGCTCTTCATCAACGTTTTCTTCATCAATACTTACTTGATGCGGTAATAAGCCCTCTTCCATGCCGACCATAAATACGTAAGGATACTCCAAGCCTTTAGAGGCATGTAACGTGAGTAATTGCACCGCATCGGCTTCATCTTCTTCTTCGTTACGTTCTAACATGTCACGCAACGTTAACTTACTCACCACTTCAGCAAGCGTCAACGGCGGATTATCCGCATCACCTGTGAGCATATCTGTGATCCAACGGTACAACTCAGAAACATTCTTCATGCGCATTTCTGCGGCTTTCGCACTCGGTGATGACTCGTATAAATAAGCTTCGTAATTTATTTGTCTGACTAAATCTTTTACCGCTTCAAGGGTATCACCACGTACCGCATTATCTGACAGCTCAACTACCCAACGTGCAAATCCGGCCAACGAGTTTAAACCACGACCTTTTAAGCGATAACCTAAGTCGTTATCAAAACAGGTGGCAAATAAACTGGCATGTTTTTCATTGGCTAAGGTACCCAACTTTTCCAGCGTAACTGTGCCTATTTCACGGCGCGGAGTATTCACAATACGTAGAAACGCATTATCGTCATCTTGATTCACCAATAAGCGCAAGTACGCCATTATATCTTTGATCTCAGAGCGTGAGAAAAACGACATTCCGCCACTGATCTTGTAAGGTATTCGGTTACTCATTAACGACTTTTCAAAGCCACGCGCTTGGTGATTACCACGGTATAAAATAGCGTAATCTTTATAACTGGTGCGCTTCATAAATTTATGCGAGATGATCTCGGCGACGACCCGCTCTGATTCATGCTCTTCATCACGACAGCCAATCACTTTGATCGGCTCGCCATTTTCTAACTCACTAAACAGTTTTTTATCAAATTCATGAGGGTTATTGGCAATCAAGATATTAGCAGCTTTTAAAATACGCTTCACACTGCGATAGTTTTGCTCAAGCTTAATGAGTCGTAAACCTGGAAAGTCTTTGCTTAATAACACTAAGTTTTGTGGTCGTGCACCGCGCCATGAATAGATTGATTGGTCGTCATCGCCTACCACGGTAAAACGCGCACGCTCACCCACAAGCAACTTAACTAATTGATATTGACTGGTATTGGTA
Organism: Pseudoalteromonas sp. 1181_04; assembly: GCF_052850545.1. Taxonomy (NCBI): domain Bacteria; kingdom Pseudomonadati; phylum Pseudomonadota; class Gammaproteobacteria; order Alteromonadales; family Pseudoalteromonadaceae; genus Pseudoalteromonas; species Pseudoalteromonas sp. 1181_04. Next base: position 38,106 of record NZ_VXCS01000010.1, on the reverse strand, counting down.
TCTTGATATTCATCCACCAGCAGGTAACGGAAACGTTGTTGCCAACGCTCACGCGAGGTTGCATTATTGATCAGTAATAAGGTGGGGATCATGATCAAGTCATCAAAATCCAAAGCATTATAGGCGCGTAACTGGGTTTGATAACGCGCATACAATTGCGCAAATAGCGCTTTTTGTGGCTCTCGCGCTTCGCGAATCGCTTGCTCTGGTAAAATAAGCTCGTTCTTCCAGCTGCCTATTTGCATTTTTAATAGATTGAGTAAATCTTTGTCTTTTTTTAGCTCTTCTTCAGTTAAGTCAGCAATTAATTGCCCAGTATCTTGATCATCAAATAATGAAAAGCCAGGTTTAAAACCCAGCGTTGTTAGTTCTTTTTTAATGATCTCAAGGCCTAAGGTATGAAAGGTAGATACCCACAAGCCTTTTGACTCTTTTTTACCTAACGTTTGAAAAACTCGCTCGCGCATCTCTTTCGCCGCTTTATTAGTAAAGGTCACCGCGGCAATATTACGTGCTTGATACTCACATTTTTGTACTAAGTAAGCGATTTTATTAGTAATTACACGAGTTTTTCCTGATCCCGCCCCCGCCAGCACTAGGCATGGACCACTAATATATTTTACCGCTTCATCTTGTTTAGGATTGAGTTTCATATCGACCAAAGAGATTGCATTAAAGACGGGCAATTTTAACGTAATCACTACAATACGCCTAGCCAATAAGGTAACATTAGCCATTATCATTTACGCGACAGTAAGGGACAGACATGATCAACCCAGCAAAACTTGAAGAAATTGCCAAACAGATTTCCAGTAACATGCCGCAAGGCGTTAAAAACCTTGCCGATACGTTTGAAGCGAAAACCAAACAAGCTATTCAAAATAAGCTTGCTGAGATGGACTTTGTCAGCCGTGAAGAATTTGATGTACAAAGCCAAGTACTAATTCGCACCCGCGAAAAGCTCGTTGCATTAGAAGCGAAAGTTGCACTACTTGAGCAACAACTCAGTAGCAATAAGCAAAGCGAGCAACCAGAATAATACCGTTTTAGTTATTACTTCAGGCAGCTTCGGCTGCTTGATTTGTTTTACGCCTTGCATACAGATCAACATCTATATACGATACGTATACGTTTTATATATAGGCACTGTTATGGGTATCGTAAAAATCAGCGACCAACTGCACGAAGAGATCCGCAAAGCCAGTACCACTATGGTACGTTCTATAAACTCTCAATCTGAATACTGGATAAAGATAGGCATGCTAGCTGAGCTTAATCCAACCATGACCTACGCCGAAATAATCAAACAGCAACTTGCACAAGCCGATGTAACAGCAGGAGAATCTTTGCATGAGTGAAATAATTATTAAAACTCCCGCACAAATAGAGCTAATGCGTGAGTCTGGTCGCCTACTGGCAAAGGTATTTGCCTATTTAGATAAACAGGTCAAAATCGGCATCACCACCATGGAGATCAATGATTTAGTAGAGCGCTATATTGTTGATGAGCTTGCTGCGCGTCCTGCCAGCAAAGGCCAGTACGATTATCCTTATGTGTTAAACAGCTCAGTAAATGAAGTAGTCTGTCATGGTTTTCCAGACCCTAAACGCGCGTTAAAATCAGGCGATATCGTCAATTTAGATATTACCCTTGAGAAAAATGGCTTTATTGCCGATTCAAGTAAAATGTATATGCTTGGTGAAGTGTCACCGCTGGCCAAGCGCTTAGTCGAAAAAACTTATCAAGCAATGTGGCAAGGCATCAAGCTCGTAAAACCGGGAGTGAGGTTAGGCGATATTGGCAACGCTATCGCTAATTTTGCCCATACTAATGGCTATAGCGTTGTACGTGAATACTGCGGACATGGTATTGGTGAGAAAATGCACGAAGAGCCGCAAGTTTTACATTATGGTAAACGCAATACCGGCATTGAACTTAAAGAAGGCATGACCTTTACCATTGAGCCGATGATCAACCAAGGGGCGGCAAAAGTAAAAACTAAACCGGATGGCTGGACTGTGGTTACTCGTGATAAAAAGCTTTCTGCGCAGTGGGAGCACACCATAGTCGTCACCGCTGACGGCTATGAAGTACTGACTTTACGCGAAGAAGAAATCGCTATTGCGACGGTATAAGTCAGGTTAACACCATGGCCATTTTATTAGTAAATGATCCATTGCCCCATTTGAGCTTTCAAAAATTCGCACCCGATCAACGCTTAGCTGATTGGGTGCAGTGTTATTGGAAAATAGGTTCAACCACTACACAAACAACACAGTTATTTACAGAAAAGCTCTACCCTGATGCTGGCGCAAGCCTAACAATTGATTTTAGCAACGCGACACCCGTTATTACCTTCGCATTTAATCGTCAAACGCAGGCAATAACTTTCAGCAATCAGGATTATTTAGTTAGTATTCGTTTTGCGCCTACTGGTGCTTATCACTTATTAGGTATAACGCTACACGAATTAGCTGAAGGAAATTATCTACTCGGGGAAGATTTTACCCCAAGCTGGTATCACAGTTTAATAGCATGTGTTGAACAAATGCAAAGCAGTCCACTAACCAGCCAACTGTATTTACTCGAGCAGTGGTTACTCAGCCAAGCAATTAGCAATCAACTCGTAACAAGCAATACAATTAAAGTGATCAAGCAGCTTATTCAACTCAATAATTCCACCAGCTGTGTAGGCAAGCAACTTGGCTTGACACGTCGTACTCTTGAGCGTCGCTTGAAAAAAGAAGCCGGGGTTAGTCCAGCTCAATTACAGCAATTTTACCGACTAAAAGCCGCACGCACGCTTCTAGCTGACAGCCAAACACCGATAACAGATATAGCCTTGCAATGTGGCTATTATGATCATGCTCACTTTTGTCATGCCTTTCATAATTTTACTTTTGAAACACCACGGCAATATCGCAAGCGAAAAACACCGAAAGTATAGAGGGTGTTTTCATCACACAAAAAACACATCGACTTAGCCTTTAAACTAAGATTACAATTACTGAAGTTAGCCCGCGCCCAGATAAGACGCAGTGCTTAGGTTACGTGCTTATTCTACTACGTAACGTTCAAACACTTTAAGCCCAGCACTTTTATAGTTAACATCAACTTCATCGGCACAAGTAACTACTGACTCTAAGTCGTGTAAGTGACCGTTTGCTAGACCATAAACCCAACCATGAATAGTTAACTCCTGACCACGCTGCCATGCTTCTTGGACGATATTAGTACGGCATACATTGCGTACTTGCTCAATCACATTCAATTCAATCAAGCTATTGAGACGATCTTTTTCTGCGAGTGCATTGATCTTTGAGGTGTATTTTTCTTTTACATCACCGACGTGACGAAGCCAGTTATCAATTAAACCAAACTTAGCATCTTTGAGTACTGCCTGAACACCACCACAGCCATAGTGACCAACAACCATGATATGTTTAACTTTTAACACTTCAACGGCGTACTGCATCACTGATAAGCAGTTATGATCGGTATGCACCACCACATTCGCCACATTACGATGAACAAATAGCTCACCAGGCATTAGATCAACGATTTCATTAGCCGGTACGCGAGAGTCCGAACAACCAATCCACAGGTATTCTGGGTTTTGCTGCATGGATAGAATTTTAAAAAATTCTGGATCATCTTTACACGTTCGTTCAGCCCAGCGTTTATTGTTTTCAAATAAGTTTTTTAATTTTCTCATTACATCTCTTTTCTGTCTTTGACGGTAGCTTGGATCAAGATATTACGTGGCGTTAATTGTTTTTCGCAAAACGTCTGCACACTGACTTGATAACCTTGTTGTTGCAAATATAAAGCACGATCGAGCACAAGCCAAACCTCAATTGCTCTTCTAAACACATGACGGACCAGTTCGATACGTTCAGTGACTTTTTTGCGCATTTCGCCTTTTTTTAAAAAGGATTCATAATCAATACCTTGCGGTATATCTAGCGCCTTTTTCTCCGCGGCCCATGCACAAAAAGCTTTAAATGAATCTGAAAAAATAGCTTTGTTAACTGAGGGCACACTGACGTAGTTTTGTTCGCTGGTGAGACTTTTGCGTAAAGCATCAAAACCCAATCGCCATTGCACTTCAGTTTTACGAACTTTATCTACCCGAGAAGGCGCTGTCACCGTCTCTTGTAATGCTAATTTTAAATCACGATGCGTTAACTGCAGTTGACTACGCTTACCGGCATCGCTCATAGCTTGATAATCATTCGGGGTGAATAAGTGATAGCAACACGGCGATAGACTGATTTTTTGCGTTTGCGCGCTAGCCGCGTTACTCATAAACGTCTGATGTAACGCTCCGCAAGCATGCAGCGCTACGGCATGTTGTGCTTGTTGAAAATACTCAGTTACATCATCTTTAAGTACATCTGCTTGGCTAAAGTGCATGGCTAACCCTTGTTGCAGAGCACTTTGCTGACCTTGTTCACATAAATGTTGTTGCAGTTCGATGCTGTGCACACTCGGCGCACGGTTAAATGCCAGCATACGTCCTAAATGGCCTTTCCCTGCACACCATTCTAATACAGGTAATTGTGATTCTTGGCCAAGCGCACAGACAAAATCTTGCAGCTGTGCAAACTTGCGCCCTTTAATACCATTGCTGATCCAAAACGGATATTCGCAACGCGTAGTGGAGGCTTGAGGTAAGTCACACAATGTAGCTAAGTTATTGACTACGGGAATATACGGGCTAAAAAATTGATACAAGGCATCTTGATTGCTATCGAGTTCAGCAACTTGTTGATCGCTCAACAGCGTTAATGGTTGTTCTAATTCAGGCCATGGCAGCTGATCAAAATCGAATGCAGTGCATTGCCAATAGTGGCGAGTACTATGTAATAAGTTATCTAGGGCTGTAAACTGCTCAGCAAGGCTCATGTGATTTTAGCGATGGTCATTTCATTTATGCATTATACGCTTTTTCTGAACATCAAGCGTAAATAAAGTGGTATCGATAACAAACTAATTATAATTGCTGTAATAAGCATCCACGACATTTTAATTTTTTCAGGTTCAACATACTGGTAAATAAAGCCATCTTGCGCCTGATTAAAGGCATCTTGCTCAATCCCGTATAGATCAGCAATCAACCGCCACTTCGCTATCGACATAGATCCTAAATTAGTGCCAGGTGGTAAAATATAATCACTCAATACTTCAGCTTCATAGGCAAGCTGAGAAAAGCTTTTATCAGGTGCGTATTGGTGTTGAGTTAATGCAATTGTTTCATCCATATGCATCATTGCATAGCGCCAGCCCTTTAAGCTGGCCTGATAAAATGCTTCAACTGTTTGCGGATGTTGTTCGAGCATATTTTCTGTGGTGTAAAGAATATCGCTATAAACATTAATTCCATACTTCTGCGGGCAAATAAGTCTATAGTCGATGCCTTGCTCACGCATTATATACGGCTCATTAGTCACGTACACTTGCATCGCATCAATACTCCCAGCTAACCAATCCGTAATGCTGTTACCACTTTCATAAGAAGGTAAATTATTTGTTTGGATACCACTGCGTTCGAGCATTACCAATAATTCGGCATTTTCTTTGCGGCTGATACTGCTAAGACGCTTATTGACAAAATCCCGAGGATGAAAAATATCGGAGCTTTTTTTTACCATCCAACAATAAGGAGAAAATTGTAAAATAGCAGCCATTGCCACCAAGGGTTTACCTGCGATCCGTTGCTGTAAAATACCTGAGTGCCCGACCCCGAAGTGAGCTTGGCCAGCCAACACTTTACTAAAGGTATCTGGGTTCTCAGGATCTGCCGGTAAAATAGTGACGTTTAGCCCTGCCGCTTTGTAAAAGCCTTGTTGCTGAGCCATATAGTAACCAGAAAATTGAAATTGATGCGTCCACTTTAGTTGTAAAGTCACATCCGCTGCCGCAACACTTTGCCCGCTGAGTATAAGCAAAGTAGCATAAAGCTGAAATTTCAGTCCTTTTAATGACAAATCGTAATCTAATTAGTTGGCTAATATTGCTATAACTATAAACCCAAGACATTGAGTTTGCAAAGAGACAAAAAAGCACCTCAATTGAGGTGCTTGCTTATACTAAAACCACTTCAAGCTACAGAATTCGTATCTTCTGGTGGTTTGGGTATATATTTAATTATTAACCGCTTGCACCCTATCGATGGGACGTTGAGTAGTTAAAAATTGGGTAAAACACGGATTCAGTGTTTCATCTTGCACACTGTAACCTAAGCGATTTAAATGCTCGTTAAATACCTCATACTGACTAGGCTCAATCGCAAACCCTGCTAATACATTACCCATCGAACCACCATGATTACGATAATGAAACAAAGTAATATTCCAATTGCTACCTAAGGTATCTAAAAAGCGCGCTAGTGCGCCTGGATATTCAGGAAACTCAAAGCGTAATAACCGCTCATGCATCTGCTCAGGTGCTTTACCACCAACCATATAACGAACATGTAATTTAGCCAGTTCGTTATCTGATAAATCACAAAATTGATAGCCATTGGTGGTTAAATCAGCTGTCAGTTCATCTAACTCTTGCTGACCTTGGCGCAGTGCAACACCAACAAATATTTGCGCTTCACCAGGGCCTGCGTAACGGTAGTTAAATTCAGTAATTGCGCGACCACCTAATGAGGCGCAAAACTGTTTAAAGCTGCCTTTTTCTTCATTGATGGTTACTGCTAACAACGCTTCGTTTTTCTCTCCCAGCGCAGTACGCTCAGCCACATAACGTAAGCGGTCAAAGTTTAAGTTTGCGCCAGATAACACAGCTGCTAAATGCAGCCCTTTTTGGCCTGTTTGCTGACACCATTTTTTCAGCCCAGCCGTTGCCAGCGCACCTGATGGCTCAGCAATCGCACGGGTTGAAACAAAAATATCTTGCATCGCCGCACATATTTCATCACCGGTTACAGTGACTACTTCATCACAAAACTTTTGCGCCAAACGAAAGGTTTCGGTACCAATAATTTTTACCGCAACACCATCGGCAAAACTGCCAACCCGTTCAAGCTCGACGGGTTTGCCTGCTGCAAGTGCCGCTTGTAAACAGGCACTTTCATCAGCTTCCACACCGATTACTTTTATATCTGGGCGCAATGACTTTATATACACGGCCATACCAGCAAGTAAGCCACCACCACCAACTGGAATAAATACCGCATCAAGTTGATTAAGCTGCTGCATTAATTCACGTGCAACCGTGCCTTGCCCTACAATTACATCAGGATCATCAAATGGAGGAACAAATATGCCGTCGCGCTGCTCAGTAAGTTCTAGTGCATAAGCTTTGGCAGCATCAAAATGATGGCCATGTAAAACCACTTCGCCACCAAGCGCACGTACCGCATTGACTTTGATTTCAGGGGTCGTCACTGGCATTACAATCGTTGCTTGATGCCCTAAGTGTGACGCACTGAGCGCCACCCCTTGAGCATGATTTCCAGCTGAGGCAGTGATCACCACTGAACCGGCTGGCAGTTTAGCCAGTTTGTTGTATGCACCACGCAGTTTAAACGAATAAACTGGCTGCTGATCTTCGCGCTTTAGCCATACTTGATTACCAAGACGAGCACTGAGTTCAGCCATTTCGCTAACCTCAGTAACTTTTGCCAGTGGTTCCATATTAGCCTGGATAATAGCGCGAAAATAATCGAGCTCTTGAGAAACCATAATTAACTAAGCTCCTCCAGTTTGGCTAAATCACGCACCGCGCCTTTATCAGCACTGGTTGCAAGTAGCGCATACGCTTTTAGCGCAGATGATACATAACGTTCACGATCGAGTGGTTTGTAAGCTTGTTTACCACGAGCAAGTTGCTTTTGCTTACGCGCTTCAAGTTCTTCATCTGTTAACGCTAACGTGATTTCGCGGGTAGCGATATCGATAATAATTTTATCGCCGTTTTCAACATAAGCAATGGCACCACCACTGGCCGCTTCTGGTGAAACGTGGCCAATTGATAAACCTGACGTACCGCCCGAGAAGCGACCATCGGTTATAAGTGCGCACTGCTCAGCCAAACCTTTTGATTTTAAGTAACTGGTTGGATAAAGCATTTCCTGCATGCCAGGTCCGCCTTTCGGTCCTTCGTAGCGAATAACGACTACGTCACCGGCTTTTACTTCGTCATTTAAAATGCCTCCAACTGAATCATCTTGTGATTCATACACCACGGCGGTGCCTTCAAAGTGTAGCATTTCATCAACCACACCCGCGCTTTTCACAATACAACCATCAACAGCTAAATTACCCGATAGTACGGCTAAGCCACCATCTTGACGAAACGCATGTTCAACGCTACGGATACAACCATGTTCACGGTCATTATCGCCTTCATCCCAACGACATTCTTGGCTCATTGCTTTGGTGGTGCGAATACCTGCAGGTCCCGCTCGATAAAACTTTTGTGCGGCTTCGTTGTTTGGATCAGTGGCATCCCATTTTTTAACTAGCTCTGCCATAGTCATACCAGCAACATGGTTTACCGACAGATCCACTAAGCCCGCTTTGCCAAGCTCGCGAATTATTGCCATCATGCCACCTGCACGATGCACATCTTCAATATGGTATTGCGCGGTTGCAGGCGCGACTTTACATAAGAAAGGTGTTTTACGAGATAACGCATCAATGTGCGACATATCAAAATCAACACCGGCTTCTTGCGCGGCGGCAAGTAAATGCAATACGGTATTTGACGAGCCACCCATAGCAATATCAACCACCATGGCATTCATAAACGCGGTTTTATTAGCGATAGCACGCGGCAAGACTTCTTTATTATCTTTTTGGTAATACTCACGGCATAAATCAACAATTCGTGCACCGGCTTCAACATACAGTTGTTTACGATCTTTATGAGTCGCAAGTGTAGTGCCGTTACCAGGTAGTGCGAGGCCAATTGCTTCTAATAAACAGTTCATTGAGTTGGCGGTAAACATGCCCGAACACGAGCCACAGGTAGGACATGCTGAGCGCTCTACTTGCTCTGAGTCAGCATCACTTACTGATTCATCAGCACCTTTTACCATGGCATCAACTAAATCTAGTTTGATATCAATATTGGCAAGCTTAGTTTTACCGGCTTCCATTGGGCCACCAGACACAAAGATTACTGGAATGTCTAAACGAAGTGCCGCCAGCATCATTCCTGGGGTGATTTTGTCGCAGTTAGAAATACAGATCATTGCATCGGCGCAGTGACCATTTACCATGTATTCAACTGAGTCAGCAATTAAGTCGCGCGATGGTAATGAATACAACATACCGCCGTGGCCCATGGCAATACCATCATCAATGGCGATAGTATTAAATTCTTTTGGCACACCACCCGCTTGAGTAATGGTTTCTGCCATAAGCTCACTGAGTTGGTTAAGGTGCACATGACCCGGTACAAATTGCGTGAATGAGTTTACAACCGCAATAATCGGTTTGCCAAAATCGCTATCTGTCATTCCTGTTGCACGCCATAATGCACGAGCACCTGCGCGCTTTCGACCTTCAGTTGTTGTTGCACTTCTTAATTTAGCCATAGTTACCTCAGTGTTTGCAGTTACTTATAATATGTAACTGACATCCTCATTCTTAAATTTTTATTGCTAAGGGGAAAAGACCCAATAGCCCTGTTGATTTAGTTTTTACAGCAAACTACATTGCTTGCTGTTGTAAATTTTCTAGTGTTACTTGCTTAACGTCCACCAGCTTATTGAGCTGCGTGGTTAATAAGTGAATTGGCTTATCACTGTCGACCGTCATAGCCACATGGTAATGACCATCATCCATATTCAATTGAAAATGGGTTAAATCAAAACCACGATGACGAACTACACGCAAAAAGCGCTCAACGGCGATACTTTGATTTTTTAAAGCGACTGTTAAACTGTGTTTCATTTTCCACTCTCCGTCATCATTTCGTCATTCGCGGCACCCGGCGGTACTAGCGGCCAAACATTTTCTTTATCGTCAATACAGGCATGTACTATATAAGGACCTTTACTATTTACTAATGCTGTAATTGCATCATCAACTTGGTTAGCGTGGGTGATCGTTTGCCCAGCAATACCAAATACGGCAGCCAATTGCACAAAATCAGGGTTATCTGATAAATCAGTTTCAGAATAACGCCCTTCAAAAAATAACTCTTGCCATTGACGAACCATACCTAAACGTTGGTTATCCAAAATTAATATTTTTACCGGTAAATTGTTACGACGAATAGTGGCTAACTCTTGAATGTTCATCATGATTGAACCATCACCAGAAACAGTGATCACAAAATCATTTGGTCGAGCGACTTGCGCACCAATGGCCGCAGGTAAACCAAAGCCCATAGTGCCTGCGCCACCACTACTTAAATGGTTGCTTGGATGACTAAACTTCATATGTTGTGCCACCCACATTTGGTGCTGACCAACATCACAACACACAACGCCTGTACTTGGCATCCGCTGGCTTAGTTGGCTTAATAAATACGGGGCATATACTTTTTCGCCCGGATAGTCATAACGCCATGCATGTTCAATCATCATCTCTTTGGCATGATCACGCCATGCTTGTTCTGTTACAAAGCACTCTAATTGCGGCAATGAGGTTTTTAAATCAGCAACTAATGATGCTTTAACTGGTTTACGCTTACCAATTTCAGCAGCATCTATATCTAAATGGATCACTTTTGCTTTAGCCGCAAACTTGCCTAAATTGCCTGTTACACGGTCATCAAAGCGCGCACCGATACATACGAGTACATCACACTCTTGTACCGCTAAATTTGCAGCTTGGCCGCCATGCATACCTAACATACCTAAGTTATATTCGTAATCAGGTAATACACTGCCTAATGCTTTTAGCGTTGAAACCGCAGGCATTTGGGTTTTTTCTAAAAATTGCATTAGCTGCACTTGCGCATCAGCCGCCTGTACACCGCCGCCAACATAGGCAACAGGCCGTTTGGCTTCGCTTAATAGTTGGTTAGCAATAGCCACTTGCTTTAAATCTAACATCGGTAAGTAATCATCAGCCGCAAGCCAAGGATGAAAAGGCACTTGCGCCATTTGAATATCTTTTGGTATATCTACTAACACAGGGCCTTGACGACCTGATTGCGCTAAATGCATGGCTTCTTGCAGTATTTCGGCTAAATCTTCAGGACGTTCAACCATATAACTGTGCTTAGTGCAGGATAATGACATACCTAATACATCAATCTCTTGAAACGCATCAGAGCCAATGGCAGCAGTTGGTACTTGGCCTGTGATCGCAAGTAATGGTACTGAGTCCATCATCGCATCAGCAAGCGCGGTGATTAAGTTAGTAGCCCCAGGGCCTGAAGTCGCAAAACACACCCCAAGTTTACCCGTGCTACGAGCAAAACCAACAGCAGCAAAACCCGCACCTTGCTCATGACGAGTGAGATAATGTTTAACCGGCGCACCATACAGCGCATCGTAAATTGGCATGATTGCCCCACCAGGGTAACCAAATACTTCTTTTACGCCGTGTTTGGCTAATAAATCAATTGTTAACTCTGCGCCTGTCATTAAATAATCCTCATTCCTCAGTGACATATCTATACTTAACTATTGCTAAACCCTGAAACTAAAAAGCCCCCCGACTGGTTAAGTGCGGGGGGCTTTTATAATGCTTTACGTATTTTTAAAGCACTAAGTAGCCCCCGCGGTAATAATAATCACCACGACGTTAATAAGGACTAGGTTTAGTGCGTTTGTAAGCATGTAATAAATACCAAAATTTGTTAATTTACGAAGGAATTGCAACTCCCCCGCTGTCTTTTTATATTAGTACCGCGATGGGAGTGCTAAGTCAACCTTAAAATCAATCTAAAAAAACACTCACCAATCAATTTTAAAGGCATAAAAATCCAATATATAAGCCTAAATAGATTAATTTTCCTAATATATGAAGCTATTGATATTTCATACCTCGTTATAACCAATTACTGGTTTGATTAATTTTTGACGAAATCACAATAAATCATTCTTTTTTAAATCACCTCATTCAGGAAATGACTAGTTACCCTTAAGTGTTTCTTAAGTCTTGGACTCTACCATGCAGGTATTAAATTATTATTATTGAGTTCTCAATTTATGTTGGTAAGCCAATTTCTCAGCACAGGTTTTAAAAAGCGCTTCTACATTACCTGTAGCGCCAATACTTTTATCATCGCATTAGCATGTTATTACTGCTTAATCATCAATATCCCTTTTATGCATGGTGCATTTAACGCAATCACCACATTGCCCTCTTTTTCGTGGTTATTTTTACTCTCAGTGCCGTTACTGTTGCTGTGCTTATTAATTATTTTCTTTTCATTCTTATCTAGTCGCTGGCTACTCAAACCAATTAATTACATATTATTGTTAAGCTCGTGCGCCGTTCTTTACGGCACTTTAAATTATGGAGTGGTATTTGACTATTCTATGATTCAAAACACCTTTGAAACTGACGGTCATGAAGCGGCAAGCTATCTTAACTTGCAATTTATTATATTCTTTTGTTTGTTCGCCTTACTGCCGCTATTGGTTTTAATCAAAACCAAGGTTCGCTTTAGTCTGGTTAGCAAAGAGCTGGTGAGTCGTTGTAAACTGCTACTGGGCTGCTTTGCCTTAATCGCCGTAATTGTATTGAGTTTTTATGCCGACTATGCCGCTACCGGACGTAACAATCAATTATTAAAGAAAGAGTTAATTCCATTCCAATATTTAAGCAGTGGCTATAAATATATTCGCGATCAATGGCTGGTCTCTGACGAACCATTTCAAATTTTAGACCCAGCACCAGTACTAAGTGCATCACAACACACTCAAGTAACCGTTATCGTGGTAGGTGAAACAGCACGTGCTGAAAACTTTGCTTACCAAGGCTATACACGCGATACCAACCGTTTCACTCGACCTTTCAAAGTAACGTACCTGAACAATGTAGCATCCTGTGGAACCGCAACAGCGGTATCGGTCCCTTGTATGTTCTCACAACAAAACCAAGCTGAGTTCTCACGTAACGAAGCTGATAACCAGCAAAATATTCTCGACATTGCCCAAAGCGCTGGCGCTGATGTGTTGTGGGTTGATAATAACAGTGGCTGTAAAAATGTCTGTAATCGCGTTACCAACATTACCATCAAGGTAGATAACTCTGCACTTTGTGAACAACAGCATTGCTATGACGAAGCGTTACTAGCACCACTTAAACGTAAACTAGCTAATTTAAGCCAAGCTAATACGGTCATTGTATTGCATATGATGGGCTCTCATGGACCCACTTACTTTCAGCGCTACCCAGATCAATTTAAGCAATTCACACCAACCTGCGACCGCAGTGATATACAAAACTGTAGCACTGAGCAGTTAGTTAATACTTATGACAACACCATAGCGTATAGCGACTACGTAAATTCATTAATGTTAACCGAACTAAATAACTTACCTGACAATATTGATAAAACCTTTGTATATATTTCAGATCACGGTGAGTCGCTCGGCGAAAATGGCGCCTACTTACATGGCTTTCCGTATAGCTTTGCTCCTAGTGGCCAAACCCATGTCCCTATGTATATGTGGGCTGCCAAAGGCAACCAACGTATTACAGAAAGTTGCTTAAAGAGTGTTGATCAACAACAAGCTGCTTCTCACGACAATATATTCCATACATTAATCACTCTAATAGGCATCAAAAGTAAAGCCTATGAACAGTCTTTAGATTTAGTAAGTAACTGTAAAGCAATTAATAAAAAAGTGAAAAACAATAATGAATAATTCGAAAACGGTACTCAAACGCCAAGGACGACTACGCCTTTTATTTACCTTACGCCATACTTTCAATGGCTTAAAATGGATGACGCGATTTGAAGCTGCATTTCAGCAAGAACTCGCGCTATTTTTATTACTTGGAGTGTTTGCGTGGCTGGCGAATATTCCCACCAGCGATAAACTTATTTTAATTGCCAGCTTGCTGTTTGTACTATTCGCCGAGTTAGTCAATACCGCGATTGAAGTGGTGGTTGATCGTATTGGTACAGAACATCATGAACTCTCTGGGCTGGCTAAAGATATTGCCTCTGCCAGTGTATTTATAGCAATGATGATTAGCACACTGGTTTGGTGGGCTATTTTATGGGCATAACTGATAAATTTAGTCTTGCGCAACTACAAAATAGACTCGGTCCATATTGGGTATTGCTAACATTTTTTAGTTTATCGCTAACTATGTTAACCCTGGCTCGTTTTAGCTTAAGTGTATGGCAAGGTGAGCGAGTATTTAGCTCTCATGCTTGGCTAAATATTTTTGTTGGCGGCTTGCGCGTTGATACGGCTACCTTAAGTTATATTTTAATGCCGGCATTGTTGTTGATAATTATCAGCACATTAGTCTCTAAACAGCAGCTTATTCGTGGCATCATTAAATACTATTTATTGCTAATGACCGCGTTGCTGATCTTCTTTGAAGTGATCACTGCGACCTTTATTAGTGAATATGATTTGCGTCCAAACCGCTTATTTATTGAATACTTAATATACCCAAAAGAAGTCTCTCGCATGATTTTTGCGGGGTATAAAATAGAGGTATTCACCACTTTATTATTCTTGATCGTTGGGGTAAAACTGGCTACAAAAGTTTTTACCAGCCAATGGCGTAGCCACTGTCAGTTGCCAATCATAAAACACTCCTTATTGGTGATTAGCTTACTGTGCTTAACCGTTCTAGGTGCACGTAACTCACTAGGTCATCGACCGTTAAACCCTGCAATGGTGGCATTCTCAACTGATCATTTACTTAATGATCTTAGTCTTAACTCGTTGTATAGCTTAGCCTTTGCAATTAAACAACTCAGTAATGAAAAATCAAGCCAAGACTTTTATGGCTCCATGCCAGAAGAGGAATTATTAGCCTTAGTACGCGCGAGTATGCAAAATGAGCAAGCTGTTTTTAACGATGCCAGCGCACCAACCAAAACCTTTCATCAAGCGGCGTATCAAGGGAAGCCCAAAAACTTAGTTATCATTTTGCAAGAAAGTTTAGGAGCACGTTATGTGGGTACTTTAGGCGGCTTACCTTTAACCCCTAATATAGATAAACTTTCTCAGCGAGGTTGGGGGTTTGATAATCTATACGCCACGGGCACACGCTCAGTTCGTGGTATAGAAGCGGTTATTACTGGATTTACCCCGACCCCTTCTCGCGCAGTAGTAAAGCTTGATAAATCGCAACGTGATTTTTTTACCATTGCTGACTTTTTAAGCAAACAAGATTACCAAACCCAGTTTATTTACGGTGGTGAAAGCCACTTTGATAATATGCAAAGCTTCTTTTTGGGTAATGGTTTTCAACAGATTGTAGATAGTAATGACTTTGCCAATATTGATTTTAATGGCTCATGGGGGGCATCGGATGAAGACTTATACAACCAAGCAGATATAGAGCTCACCAAGTTACAGCAGCAAGGGCAGCCATTTTTTAGCTTAGTATTTTCCAGCTCTAACCATAGCCCGTATGAGTTCCCTGATAATAAAATTGCACTTTACGATAATGAAAAACAAACTCGCAATAATGCAGCAAAATATGCCGATTATGCGCTAGGCACCTTTATCGAAAAAGCAAAGCAATCAAGTTACTGGGACGATACCGTCTTTATAGTGATTGCTGATCATGACTCGCGCGTATCGGGAGCAAGTTTAGTACCGATTGATCACTTTCGTATTCCTGCGGTTATTTTTGGTAAAGGTATCAATGCCAAGCGTGATCATCAGTTGGCTAGCCAACTTGATATTCCGACGACATTATTATCATTGATTGGAGCCAGTGGTGAACATCCAATGATAGGTCGCGATCTTACGCAGCCAATCGCAGATAATAAACAACGCGCAATGATGCAATACGATAAAAACTTTGCCTACATAACCGGTAATAGTGGTCAAGGTAATAAGGTTGTAATTTTACAACCACAAAAACCAGCAACCACCTACATATACACACAAGACAAGTTAGTGCCCACCAGCAACGACCCACAATTGGTGAAAAAAGCACTGGCACATGCCAATTTAGGTAATTTAGCCTATCAAAAGAGTTGGTATCATTAATCTATAAGCCTTGCTAAAGTAGCAAGGCGAACATGTTATTTAATTAAGTTAAGATCATGAAGATACTCGTAATCGAAGATTCTGAACCGCTTAGACGCAGCCTAGATGTAGGCCTTAATAATCTCGGTTTTACCGTGGACGGTACCGGTGATGGTTCACACGGTTTAAGCATGGCACTGTGTGGCGACTATGATTTAATCATTCTCGACTTAATGCTACCAAGTGTTGATGGCATGAGTATTCTCAAGGCACTGCGTAGCAGCTCGAGTCAAACTCGGGTATTAATTTTATCTGCTCGCTCTGAAGCACAAGACAAAATAAACGGCTTAATGAAAGGTGCTGATGATTATCTAACGAAACCGTTTTCGTTTGAAGAACTACATGCCAGAGTACTGGCGCTGTCTCGGCGAGGCCAATTACAAAACCAGCAAAACACACTCTGTGTAGGTGAATGCGTGTTAGATTTGAGCTTAAAAACACTGCATTATCAGCAGCAGCCTATAAACCTTACTCGCAACGAATATAAAATCATTGAGTGCTTATTTAGTGCCAAAGAACGGGTATTAGGCCTTGAGATGATCAGCGAAGCCGTGGTCGGCCAATTTGACATGCTGTCAAAAAATGCGCTAGAAGCGCATATTTCAGCGATCCGCAAAAAAGTACGGCTGCTCGGCGGCGAACTACCAATTAAAAATAAACGTGGATTTGGTTATGTCGCCTCTCAAAACTGAGCTGCCAAAAACTAAACGTCACTCTATCAAGCGTAAACTCGTCAATAATATTAGTGCCGTACTATCGATTATTCTGGTTACTATTTTTTTAACCGTCGATTTGAGTGTTGATTCTTGGGTTGAAAATCAATTTAATCAATCTTTAACTAATAAATCTAATTATTTAAAAACCTTAGTGAAAGATCATAATGGCAAACTAGAATTTGATTTTGCTGGCGAGTTTATGTCTGAATATGAGCAGGCCAATGCCAGCGAATTTTATCAGCTATGGCACGAACAACAGACGTTTGAAAAATCAGATTCATTGCAACTATATCAAAATATTGATTTACCCAATTTAGCGATCCCCATTAACGAATTTAAAATTATTGATTACACTCTGCCTAACGGTGAAGAGGGTCGCGCCATGATCAGCCACTTCATTGCCCAGCAAGAAAATGAAGCAGCGCGCGGCAGCGGTCATTTTAAGACCATGGTTTTAACTATCGCCGCTCCTATTTCATCATTAAATAAAGTATTGCTGATCATTGATGTGGTTTTTATTCTGACCTGTATTATCGCAGTTTTTGGAGTGCGTTATTTAGTCACTCGAATCGTTAATCGTGGCCTCTTTCCACTGAACAACTTAAATGAACAAATAAAATTACTCGATATCACTGGCGCCTCACAAACTATCAAAAGCGACTTTCAGGTCGAGGAAATTGAGCCAATTCGTAATGAGCTGAATAAATTTATTACCACCAATCAACAGCTCTATCAAAATGAAAAGCGCCTAACCAGCGACATCGCACATGAATTAAAAACACCAATTTCTGAGCTGATCAGCTTGTCGGAAGTGGCACTGCGTTACCCTGATGATGAGCGTATTAGCGCCACATATACCAGCGACATTTTGGCTATATCACAGCGTATGAAAACCATCGTCAATAACTTACTGCTATTACAACGCGCTGGTAGTAGCGCTGTAGAGCTCAATTTAGAAAGCGTTAATTTAAGTGACTTTATTACGCAATTAAGCAATGAACTGCAGTTTAAACATGCCGATATTGAGCAGCGCTTACAGCTAGATGTTGCAACTGAGCTGATGATCACTGCTGACCGATTTTGCCTGCATACCATTTTATCTAACTTGCTCGATAACGCATTGTTTTATGGGCTTAGCACCCAACCTATCAACTTACAGGTCAAACAAACTAAATATCACACCACAATCACACTATGCAACGCTTTAGCTAAGCCTTTAAGTGAACAACAACTTGAGGCTATTTTTGATCCCCTTTACCAGCTTGATAGCTCACGAACGAATAACCAACGCCACGGCTTGGGGCTAGCGATAGTTAGCAGTTTATGTAATCTCAACAACTTTACCATCAGCGCAAAAAACAAGCCAAACTCTCGCTTAGCATTAATTTTAACGTTACCCAATTAAGCGTATTGGTTTAATATGGATATATACCCAACCAATAAGGACAATTATGAACCTCACTCAGCGTATTAGCAGTTACTTTATTTTATCCCTTTTACTGTGTCTTAGTTTTGCTAGCCACAGTGAACCTGGGTTGTGGCAAATAGAAAAAAATGGCGTTAAATCATATTTGTTTGGCACTGTGCATGTCGGTGATGCCACTATGAAAGGGCTACCTAAAAAAGTAACCGACGCGCTTGATGCCAGCGATCAAGTAATTGTTGAAGTCGATGTTAGTGCAATCAGCCCGATGGAAATGCAGCGCCGCTCTATGCCATTTATGATGCTAAAAAACGGTAATACTCTACAAAGCGAATTATCTGAGCAAAACTATAAAAAGCTTCAGCAATACTTCAGCAACAAATCAATTGATATAGCGATGTTTAATAACCTAGCCCCATGGGCCGTAATGGTTACTATGCTGCAAATGGAATTTCAAAATATTGGTTTTTCTGATCAATATGGCATTGATAAACAAGTGCTTGCCTATACAAAAGCGAACAATATACCGGTTGGCGAATTAGAAACGCTCGAATATCAAATGGAGATGTTTAATAATCTATCGTTGTTAAGTAACGAAATGATTGAAGAAACGTTTGAACAGCTTGCCGATGTTGAAACCTACTTTATAACCTTAGTTAATGCATGGAAAAATGGCGATATGGCCACCTTAACTAAGTACTACAATGAAAGCTTTGACGACAGCAACTACGGTGAGATCAGCGAACAAGTTATGCTGATTGAACGTAACAATAACTGGATAAAAGAGCTCACACCTCGCATCGGTAAAGAAAAACTATTTATCGCCGTAGGCGCCCTGCATTTGCCAGAACAACACGGTTTATTAAAGCAGTTTAAAGATCAAGGTTTTACAGTAACTCGCCTGTAATTACTCACGAAAAGACAACTCACCTGCTTGGCTAGTAATAGCCAAGCGGTTATAGGTATCAATGCAAAAGCGGCTATAATTTTTGACAAGCTTTTGCAAAAAAACTCTTACTTAAAACGCTGTTATGGCATTTATTTAGCAATAAACTCACCACTTTCTGCAAGTATTTTTTCAAATAATTCTATTGCACTATGGTTCTCTTCATCCGATCCCCATTGAGATGCCTCACCCCAAATAACTCCCCACTCATCAGACTCAATACTTATATCTGACAACCGTGACGATTTATCTGAATGTGTTACACATAAATAATTTCCATCAAATTCGATAGTGAAGCTATGCTTAGAAAAAGCAGATTCACATGCAGCTCTAAAATCAGCAGACTCTGGCGGTGAAAAAAACTCGATATGCTTCTTTGAGCTTCCCTGTTTATGAGACACTTTATATTCTTGCATATTATTGATGCCTCAAGCAGCTATGGTACATATTTCTGCCATAGCTGCTCAAATTCTTGTTTTGAGATACTTATTCCCTGAAATTCAACATCGGAGTTTATCTCCTCTAGTTGCGGCACTTCAACAATACCGAGCATCGTATTTTCGGTGTGGGTTTCACCTGAAGCAAATCCAAGCTTTCCATTACGACAAAACTCAAGCTTGCGGAGTTCAAAATTATCATCACCAATTTCGGATACGAGACGAAACGGCTCATCTTCAAGGTCATGTATCCACTCGACATCAATGTATCTCATATTTATCTCCAATAGCGCCATCACCCGCCAATTAGCTGACCTCGGGTGATCACCCTGCTATATTTTTTATGTGTCTTGAGGGACATCATCCCAATCTAATTGTTTATCAAGACACCAGCTTAGCGCTCGACGGCGCTCCATGATTATGCTCATATTAAAATTATCATGGGGGTCATTATTAAGTTGGTAATGCCTACAACTCCACATAGCTCGATAATATACATCTCTCATTTTATATATTTCTTCAAACGAGCGGATTTTAATATCTTTCGTAAACTTTTCTGGGCCTTCTTCTTGCTGTAGATCCGGGCAGTAGTCGATCATATCGTCCGGTATTGGGTATGGAAAACTGAGGTCATCGAATTTATTCATAACCCAAATCAACGCCCAGAGTGACTCAAGATACCAATGTAAATTGATTTTATCTTGCTCACTTATGTTTTCTTGGGATTGTGTAAGAATAGTTTTCTCAACGTCTGACAAGTGTTCAGCTAGTTGGTTTTCATCGATATAGTTTTTTATGAAGTCAATTGGGGCGTTGAATGCAATATTGATCATTGCATTCATAATCAGTGCTCTATTTATGATCTCACTATCTGATCTCATCTGTGAGATATCATAGACAGGAAGCCAATCACAAATTTCCCCATCAAAACTTGAAACAATAGTTTCGCTTTCTTTTTTAATTGCTTGAGTATCCATAACCTCTCCCTAATTTTCCCTAAATATAACAAGCCTGTAAAATTGCTCGTTTTAAATTTATTGCCATTGATGTATCAACCATAGCTGAGCTCATATGTATTAGTGGCTAACTCAATATTCACCAGAAATAATTAATTCACTTTGCGATTTTACGACTATGAAAGCAACCGAGTTTTGCTTACTTGTGAAACCAACAGAACAAATAGCCATACTACCTAAGCCACATGTCACTTCAGGATATTGTTCGCTGATGGAAGTTTCACCTTCTTGGTTTGGCACTAGCTGCCAACCACTGTTTAAAAACTCACGTTTAACTACTTCATAGCTTTTTCCTTTATACTGAGAAAAATCTAATTCATCAGCATGCAAAACCGCATTACTGCTGAATATTAAAGCAAACAGGCATGCAAACTTAAATTTCAAATATACAGCCTAAACTTGTTAAGGGCTGACTTCGTAGCCATGTTCGGTTATCAGTAGTGATAGTAAGCCCTCTAATTGCACATCAGTTTTTGGGATAAACGTTACATCGCCTGCATCCGAATCGTGATCAAGCGTTAGTTCTTGGCCCAAAAAATTGTAAACTCGACTAAATACCCCAAAAGGTAGAAATACAGATTCATCTTTTAACTCACAGAATGAGTCTAATATGAGTTGTGCATTTTTATATGCAGCATACCCATTAGGATCGATGTCGTAGTCTGGTAATACCGATGCCCGCAAAAATCCTGACATTTTATATTTTCGTAATTTATTGCTCATAGGCTCTTAACGCGAAGCTTTTAATAAACAGTTCGAAATTTTTCATTGTAATTATCTTCATGCCCACGTCACGCAGTCAGTGTCAAATAATCACTTATTAGCTACCTAATCGAGATAAATAGTTTCTTGCACATTCACCGACGAAACGCCGGCCAGGATTAGTGCCAGCAATCCAGTCCTCAATGGGAAAAAGATCAAATAGGCCGACTTTCACAAGCGTTGGCACAGCAAGTTCTAGCTCTTTCTCTACTAGCTCTCGCTCGCCAGCATTATAAAGATTAATGTTATATAACATTGTTGCCACGGTTCCTGTCTGAACCCGACTCCCATCTTTTAAATGAACTGAAGGTAAAACCTCCCCGTCCTTAACTACTTTCTGATTTACAGTAGCCAGCTGTTCTGTATTTTCGACACTAGTTTTCATTCAGGATAACCCTATTTCAAGTAGTTAACGAACTTGTAGAATAACGCAATTTTATTTTTATTTATTTCTCAACCATAGCCGAGTTGCTATTTTGATTCAATCGTTTGGGGATTTTCTACTTTGATCGCTACTATCATAATTAATTTCAAAATATGAATGACCGAAAATTCGTATTTTTCGAATTACTGACATTTGCCTGTCGTTTGCCATTTAAATGTTCACAATCAGCCTCATGTGATACTGGCTGTGCTACAGCACCATGCCCCAGTGTAGATTATCAGTTGCAATTAAACTCTTTGCTAACAAGCCTATGCGATACTCAAGCGATTGACTTTACTCATTAAATAAAAAACATTCTGATATTGAAATGGGGTCTTAATCTCTTCTCATATACCGCTTTTAAATAACTGCCATTTGGACATTAACTTACTCTTTTTTGAGTTTATTTGCCTAACGTACTGGCTACTCCTGTACATAAGAATAGTTAAAAACCATAACGTTAAAGATGTATGGGGTAACGTCAGAATAAAGCGTTTCCCCCATATTCAACCGACGACATGTTCGGTTTAGTTAAGATCCGATATGATCCGTTTGAGAGCATCGAGTTCAACTTTATCATTTCGTTGTTCCCAAGCACTCATAATATCTGCAACAGCCAACCCATGTTCATCAGCCAATGCAGAGCGTAACGCCCAAGCCACTAGATGATTGGGGTTTTTCCAACCGTCATATAAATCATAAATATGATGATCTGATAAAAACACTTGTGATCCGCTACTGTTGGTCATCACAAACCAATCACCAACTGGGTCAGAGCCTAATGAAAATAACTCATCGTCACGTTCAAAGTCGTCCAACTCTTCTCTGAAGTTAAAACCAATCATATCCTGTCTAAAAGGCCATAAAAACGGAAACTTGCCGCTCGAAACAAGCTGGAAATAGGCTTCAATCCAAGAATGCCATTGCGGTGAAATAATCGTTTTACATCGAGACACTACTTCCTCTTTTAGTACAACCGGTGAAATATAGTCCAACTCTTTAAACGCTTTGCATTCTTCAAGAAACTGGACTGGAAAATAGTTATCGGGGATCGGATTAGTAATAATTTCGAGTAATTGTTCTTCGTTCACTTAATTTTCCTATTTAAATAATACAGATGGAGTCTCATCAATAACTGATGACACAAGTAATTAAAATACCTTGCATAGAGCATTTAAAACGGCATTTGAGCACATAAAAAGCACATAGCAGATGGCCTCAGTAATAAATACTTTAACGTTTATAGCTGGGGGTTTCTAATTTAATTGGATGAGTGTTTTTTGAAATCCACTTAACAGCATATTGTTGCAGCTGAGTGGTCTCATCCATTAACATCTCAATATCGGAAACTAGATTACTTAATGCAGCAATTTCTTTTTCTTCCAATGAATTGTGTGAAGCAATATGCTTAAGGTAAGCATTGCACATTTGCCGGTATGCGCGATCCCAATTAACACCACCATTACCATACAGCTCATCAGTCACTCGCCCTGCGATACGAATAACTTCACCTTGTACGGTTAATGCTGCGCCTTTAGGCGGGACTAAATAATCCCAAAGGTTATCGTATGTTTGCTCCCAAGTATCGCCAACTAACTCAATAGCTGACTGTCCGTCGTGAAGCAAACGCGTTGCCACAGGCGTTACTCCATATAAACGATACAAATTATTTAAGGCGTGACTGTACTCATCTACACTATCTTTATTAAAGTCTTCTCGCATAAACTCGAACTTATCGCCAATAGCGGTCACCAATTCTTGCATTTTAGGCGTAATTTCTACGCCATAACGAACGAATAGCTCTGTCATATCAACCATACTGGGAATATCCAAATTGCCGCAGCGCTGCAAGCTGTATTCTAATGGTGTTAAGTCATACTCATTTTTAACGTTAATATCCGCACCGGCCGCAAGCAATACTGCCGCATTGTGGACGTTATGAAAGGTTACTGCGCTATGCAGTGGCGTATTGCCCGCTTTACTTTGAAAGTTTACGTCCGCTCCCATTTGAATAAGAACGTCCAAGTTCGAGTGTATAGCGCCTGCTCTAAGGTGTAGCGGCGTATTGCCATAAGTATTTAAATAATGCAAATCCGCGCCATTATCAACAAGCCACTTTGACAACTCATCGGGACAATGACTAAACCCTAGTGCCGATACCTTACCGTAGCCGCTGTAAGCATCCAGCTCGCATTTGTCAAAAATAGTGATAAGAGTCGAGAGATTTTCTTTTTTGATCAGCTCATCAAAATTCTTGGGAAGTGTTTTTCTTTTTCGTGCCATGGTTACGTACTCTATCCTTTGTATATAACATATTCACTGTGCGCTAAGTGAACTGGGGGTCTATATTTTATATAATATCCCGAAGACTGATATGGCTTATTTTAGAGGCGCTATTATACAAAAATAATTTCCCTATAGATCGGTGTTTTTAACAGACAAACGGTAATTCCCCCATTTTTAATGGAGGCGAGCTGTAGAATCACTCGTTTTTAATTTATTGTTATTGATGGTTCAACCATAACCGAGTAGCTATTTTGCTCCCCCCTCATTTACTGCTCATTCATTACTCTTTGTGCAAAAAAATTAGTGAATTATTCACAATAAGGTTAAGAGGCCTGCACTTTAGAGGAAGTAAACGAATTTGTTTATTGATTTAGAATTGACCATCACTATATAAAAACAGTCAAAAAGAACACTATTGCCAGAGTTAAGGCTCATATGTGTTATGTGTTGCCACGCTCCGCTGTCAAAGATGAGCTTTCATCCAACCTCTCGAAGTCATATTTAACCTTAGATACGACAAACAAGTCACACTGAACAACTGCCGCATCATTTAAATTAAAAAGGACATAATTATGCCCTTTAGTTAAAGAGCTTTTATAAATAATCCCGTCATACCCTTTCGATTTAATAAACTCTGATATTATTTGCGTCGGCGCATATTCTGATTTGGAATCAGATTCCGTTACAGGCCAAGAAAAAGCAATATCCATCGCAGCCCACACAGCGTCAATTTTCTGCTCAATAGAAGGTTCGTCGATGTAAAAATATGGGTACTGCTCGGCCTCAGCAGTCTCCGAAAAATCTATCAACTTCATATCCTTTGTCAAATGCAATTTAGCGATTGTTACGGGTAATCCAGGCCAAGGCCTCACTTCGTGTACCGCAGTTTCTGCATCTGCTGCTACATATAAACAAGGGTTCCCTTTTAAGTTCGCTCTCCCCTCTGAGGGGCTATTGCTCAAGGGTTTCATTCGCTTGAATGAATAAGGAATACGCTTATCAACATGGAACTCTTGTTCTGCACTATCAGTAGCCTTTTCCTTATCGCATCCAGTTTGTGCACGCCATACCACAGAACCAGATTTCAAGGTTTTAATCCTGTCATTACAAGTGTCATTAATTGAATTTAGAAATTCACTCGACTCATGATCTAAAGTGTAGTGCAACTTAGAGCACGCTTTTTTAGAAAAGTCAGAATAGCTTAACCAAGATTTGAAGCTCATTCATACTCCTTAGTTTGTAGTAACACATAACACTTACAACAAGCAGTTTTGTGACGTTCTTCCACAAAATTATTCTACTACTAGCATCTAAATCAGGTGAATATTATATTCTTGGCCAGCAATTATCACCAAAATACCTGAATGCATGAATGCATGAATGCATGAGATGGTCTATCAATTTTGATAAATGTAACCTGAGCTGCTACTTCCATTGAGCTATCCTTGTCATATAAAAATTTAATCAAAGAGCACGTTCCTCTTTTATACAAAAGGCGCGTTCTCTTATTTACATTACTCATTAATAACAAATTATGTAACTGTTTGCTATCCATATACCCAAACCACCTCTAGATGCAGAATTCAGCGCTTCATAGGGGGTTTAGAGTTACTTTGCAAGAATGGCTGTTGGGTTTCGTTGCACTCAACCCAACCTACGGCGATAAATTTAACGCCGAGCTGCTCTGGTTTTTCCTAGCGCCTGGCCCCTAAAACCTAGAACCTTTTCCTTACCTAAAATCTGCCATATCTAAATAGTGCTCTATCCCGGTAATTTTATCTTTCGCATGGTGGTTTACATAAATTACTGTGCTACTGCCTGCAGCGCATATTTTTTCGATTAATAGTAAAACACGCTGCCGATTGGCTTCATCAAGCCCCAAACATGGCTCGTCTAAAATCAGTAATGTGGGGTGTTTTACCATAGCGCGGGCAATCAATAGCATGCGTTGGTCACCAAAAGACAGTTGTGTAAATGGCGTGTTTTTTAACTCACTCAAACCTAATAATGCTAACCATTGTATGGCGATATCAAGCTGAATTTGAGTTGGCTTTTGATACAAGCCAATGCTGTCGTAAAAGCCTGACACTATGGTATTAAGCGCCGAAATACTAACCCGATATTCCATATGCAAAGCATTCGAAATATAGCCAATATGCTGCTTAATTTGCCAAATACTCTCACCACTGCCGCGTTGATAGCCAAACACTTTAATATCATTGTTATAACACTGCGGATTATCGCCAGTGATTAAATTAAGTAGGCAGGTTTTGCCAGAGCCATTTTTACCACTGAGCTGCCAATGCTGTCGTGCTTTGATTGTCCAATTTAAGTGGCTAAAAATAACCTTACCACTGTAACTGACCATAGCATTTTGCAATCGTACTAACTCAGGCTCATTAAACTCTGGGGCACTGTGTGCCACGTCTTTGCTAGGAATCGTTAAATCAGTTTGTTGTAGGTGTAATAATTTAAATAAATCATCGCGCTGCTTAAGGTCAGGAGTTGCTAGTTGCTGTTGTAATTCGCCATTTTTCACATAACCATAATGCGTAATAAATACGGGGATTTCATCTAACCGATTAACCACAAAGACCATGGTCATGCTGGCACTTAGTTCGATTAATACGCTACGTAATAGCTCAACGCTTTGTACATCCAAACCATCAAACGGTTCATCAAGCACAATCAGTTCGGGGCGATTACTCAGTGCTTTAATTAACATTAGTTTACGTGTTTCCCCGGTTGAGAGTGCGCGCAAACGTTGCTTAAGCAATGCCTCAAAAGCAAACCCTGTAATTAACTGCTGACATAGCTGTTGATCAAAATATGGGCCTGATTGCTGATAAATCAGCTCTGACACCAATTTAGGGCTGGTTTTACCATCGGTGATGTCGTCTTGATCAGCTAATAACTCAGCGGTAATCAATTGCTTTTGCAGATCTGAAGAGACTATTTCTGTACGCTTAAAATCACAACGTCGTGTACCACTGACAATATTAGCTTGATCGAGTAATACTGCTGTTATGGCTGATTTTCCTGCTCCGTTACCGCCAAGTAGCACCCAATGCTGAGCGCTCTCAACCTGCCAAGTTAGCTTACTTACGAGAAAACTTTCGCGTTCATTGGTACCAAGGTTAGCCGTCACATTATTGAGTTTAATTGACTGCACAGCGATCCTTTTTAGCTCTTAAATTAATTAGTTTGAAAATACATGACTTTTATTAGCATGGCTATAGAATAAAATTCACGCGGTTTAAACCTTTTTAAATCTGCTAACGTCTAATCTATAAAGCCATTAACAACGAGTAAAAATAATGAATACACTTAGTATCTCTAGTTTAGCCGTAATCTTATTAACCAGTAGTTTAGCTGCTCATGCTGAGCAAAAAATTGAACAGATCTTTGATGTCACTGCCAAGCAGGCATTGGCGATCAACGTGCCCGTTGGCAGCCTTGAACTTAGCACCCATCAAGGCAACCAAGTAACCGTGTCGATTGAGCTAAAAGCGAAAAATGATAATTGGTTTAGTGATGATGTTGCACTTGAAGATATCACTTTAAAACATCAACAAAGTAGCGATAAGCTGAGCCTCTCGATTGATAATGACGATGTGCAACAAAGCTGGCTGGTAAGTATACCAACAACCATGGCGATAGATTTAGAGCTAGGTGTTGGCGATATTGAAGTAAATAATTTTGCTAATACTGCCAGCATCGATGTCGGTGTGGGCGCAGTACGGATCAGCAGCGCGTTAGCTGACTATCAAACGATCACCCTAGATAGTGGTGTTGGCGACACCAAAATAGCAGGCATGAAAAATGATGCTAAACATAGCCGTAAGCTGGTCACCTCAACTAGTAAATATAACGGTGGCGGCCAATACCGCATTAACGTTGAAGTCGGTGTAGGCGATATTAAAATCAGCCACTAAAAATTATCAGCCCTCGTTAAATACATTCATGAGGGCTTTTTTAATATCCGCAACCGAAAATGGTTTATAAACATGTACATTAGAGCCAAGTTCATAAGTTCGCTCTAAATCACTTGGCGCAGTGTTGGCGGTGATCACAATGATCGGAACCGTTGAATTTAATTCTTTGCGAATGATATCTATCGCTTGAAAGCCATCCATAACCGGCATGTTCAAATCCATAAAAATCACATTAAACTCACTTTCAGCAATTTTTTGTGTTGCTATTAAACCGTTTTCAGCCACTTCAACGGTGTAATTAAGCTCGGTTAAAATTCGTGATAAAATTGTTGCGTTTAATAAATTGTCTTCCACAATTAAGCAATGCAGTTGTGCGGGTAAGTTGCCTTGATTCGTTAGTAGTGCAGCTTTAGATAATGGCAAACGGATCTTAATCTGTGCACCATGCGGTATGACATCTTTAAACTCAACGCCGCCTTGCATAGCACTGACAATATGTTGCACACGTGCCAAACCGGTTTGTAAGCCCTGAAAGTCATTGCTCTGTTCTATACTATGATGATTTAAATATGGATAGCATTGAGCAAAACCAACGCCGCTATCAGCGACCACTATTTTAATATGACCATCTTGGTAACTAACGGATATTGAAACCTGCCCAGTGCTAGTAAATTTAATGGCATTACTAAGTAGCTCGGTAATGATTTGCTGCAATCGTAAATGATCAAACTCTGTATAGCGATCTAACTCAGGACTGAGTTTTACTTCAAACTTTAACTGTTTGTTATCACAGGCAAACTGAAAAGGTGTAATAGCCGACTCAAGCGTGGTTATTAAATTACGCTTGATAAATTTTAACTGCCATTGCCCAGTATTAAACTGCTGTAGTTCATGTAACTCATCCAGCATACTTACAATCCTGCTGGCACAATATTTTGCTTGTTTTTGCAATGCTTGCTGAGATTCTGATAGCTGAAGTTGCTCAATCGAGTCTATCAGCCCTTGTAGCGGTGTTCTAAATTCATGACTTGCCCGTGCGATAAAGCGCTCTTTATAAGTGCTTATCTGCTCTGCTCGCAACTTTTGTTGTTGGTATTTATTAATCGCAGCGATAATTTGCAGCTCCATAGGCTGAAATATAAATTTCAGCTCAATGAATAGCAACACTAAAGTTAATAGCCAAAAAGCCAGCTCTAGGTTGGACAGCACTCGGGTTTTGAACTTTGCTTGTTGTTCAAATAGCGAGACTGCACCATCAAGCTCCTTGAGCAAGCGTTCAACCTCTGCAACTGTAAATCGCTTTTCTACTTTGCTTACACTAGGATCATTTAACAGTTGCTGCACTTTAGCCAAATACGCTAGCGACGTTTGCGCAAGATTAATCGGTGACGAAAAATAATAAGCAACCAACTCGTCGTCTAAATATAAATAATCGCCATTAGAATGCTGTTGCACTAAAAATTCATGCCCTGCTCTAAACTCTGCGCTCGCTTTAGCTAATACATTACGATGTAATTTAATATTGCTACCAATCTCAGTAACCATGGCATTACTATGCCAAGCGATTTTTTGTGACAACATCCGCTGCTTACCTGCAACATTGATAATATGAGCATCGTCTTTTTGCACAAAAAACATAAACTGAATAAGCAAAGCACTCGCGCTCGAGAGAATCGCTATCGCTAATAACGCCCAACGATAGCGCGACCGAATATTAGCAATAATTTGAATCATAATAGGCCCTATTATTTTTTAATAAGTGTAGACCAAAGGGGATAAAGTGACACTTTACGCAATGATATTATTAAAAAAATAAACCCCGCTTAAATGCGGGGTTTATCAGTTTTGGTTTAATAATTACCGATTTTCTAAACGATTATAATCAAACAAACCGTATTCAACACCACGGTATTGTTTGGCAACTTTGTGCAAAATATCACTGTATTGCCAAAATTGCGGATGTGTTCGGCGAATTGCAAACTGACTCTTTAATGCTCTGTAATCGGCTTCTATTTGCATCAATGGTAGTTGCTCGGCAAATGATGCAAGTTGTTGTGGATTATTCAAATACCAAATTGTTTCAGGGTAATCACCAATGAAACCAGGCACAATGGTGACGGTATCTTCTGCATAAGCGCGCTGCCCTTCCTCGTTCAATAAACTAGAAATATTATAATGGGCATTGTGATGGATCATGGTATACGCTTGATGCTCTGCAGCACCGTCTTTCACTAATATAAACGAGATTTGCGGCAGTAAATTAATTGCTTTTGCAGGCATATTATTTAACTGCTGTAACGGCTCTGGTACTTGTGTGTAATCAAAGCGCGGACTTAACACCGGTTTTAGCGTTTGTTTAATTAAGCCATATAACTCGTGTTGTTGATCCTGTGTTTTGTAGTCAATACCAGTTGGCTGACTAAACTCATCACCACTTTCAAAGAAATTAGTTAAACTCGGTGGTGCTTTACGATACCAGTTTGCTTTTAACTCTTTACGCTGAGGCTTAGGTAACAGTGCTAAAAAGTTTTGCTCGCCTTCTAGACGCAAAAAATCCATGTATAAACGAGTGATCAACTGATGGCCAACATTACCGTAGACATCAAACCCGGCAACTAATAAATAATGTATCCGCTCAAACAGTGCGTAATCTAATACCCACATGGTTTTTGGCTCTTGGCCAATAAAACCTTTAACCACAGTCGCACTATCAAAATGGCGGAAAATAGTCAGAGCAGCATTATCATTCACCTCGTCACCACGCCATAATAGGTCGGTGGTTAGATTTTCACCATTTTTGAACATGCTATTTGCCAACGTTGCCTTGGCTTTAAGGTAAGTATTCTGACGTTTGGCATATTTGACCCAGCTAGAAATAGGTAAAGCGTTGCTTTCTTCAGCCGCTGGCAATGCCAAGGCATCTTCATGTTGTAGCAGCATTTCACCCACTTCTGGCGTTGCCGCTTTAGCTGGATCAGCAAATGCCACCCAAAAATGATCATTAATAACATTTAACGCTATTTGACCACGACAAACAGGCCCTTTAATAAAGCCCATAATGATTAATTCAGCTTCATCTAACATAAATTGATATTTAGATTTAACCGGCATGGCGGCAAACACTTTAAATGGGTTGGATGCTATTTCTGGCAAGTAACTTGGCATGCTGTCAACGTGATAATCTGGCGCAATAAACTGGCTGTACAAGCGCGCTAATTTACTGTCATTCAGTGCCAGTGGTAAATGCGTTTTTGCCAAAATAGTCGAACGATCATGCATTAAGCGATAATACACCCGCTCCACTTTAGGGTCATCGTAAGGGCGGCGGGTATTTATTAACTCAATGTCCTGCCCTGGTGGGGTACTCGAACGCACCAATTTAAAAAAGCTTTTTTCATCATCTTGAACAAAATAAATATGTGCTAAATACCAATGTTCAAACACATAACGTGCTGTTAATTGATACTTTAAATCGTCTTGATTTAAAAAGCTCTCCCAGCGTTGTGCTTGAGCTAAAGCAGCTTTGCTTGGCGGTTTAATATGCGCCATTTTACCGCCCTCTTTAAGCCACTTTTCAAGGTGCTTAAATTCAGTACGCGAAATACCAGGTAATCCATATGGCATCCCGGAATGAGGTTGGCTGTTGGCAAGGCTGTCAAATTCTCCTATAGTGGCGCAGCTTTGCGAGCGATCTAAAGAAAAATCAAACTCATCACCTAAGATCTCATCATTTGGTAGCGGTGAGCTCATTTTTAACACTAAACTGTTGTACAACACGCTACCGGCAAGATTTGCTTGCTCTGTTTGCGCTCGTTCATTCAATACTGGGGTAAAGTCTTTATCACGCCACTGGCTAGTATTCGTTGCATCAAAAAGTAAGCGGCTGGGAGTCGATGCTAATAAACGAGTACCATTGTAAACACGTTCCTTACTTAGGCCGCGGTCAATTCCTTCTGGAGATGAAAGTTTCAGTTGGCATGGTGCATCATAGCAGCCATGACAAACCACACAACGACTCTCGAGCACAGGTTGTACATGCTGTAAAAACTCAGCACCGCTACCTGAGTTATGTTCAACCATACGCTGCTGTGTTTGCTCTGGCCCGAATAGCTCATTGTAATGAGCGGCACCTAAATAAGCGCAGCCACTGAGCACAACAATTAGTGCACTCAACAAAAAAGACTTTCTCATCGAATTATTCGTCCTCATCGCCCAAGTCAAACGTCGGCATCATATCCATTTGTGGGGACACAAATGTTTGCTCTGATTGGGTATCGAGTACTGCGCTCAATAATGGTCCACGCGTTAAAGTTAGCTGTGCTTGATGTGCATTGCTTGCTAAGTCTGCAAACGCCGGGTTATGGGCTTCTACAATATAATCTGAAATAGTAATAGCAATGCTGCTATCCAGTGCTGGATTTTGACAAAGCTGGGTCAGTAAGTCGTCATCTAAAAGTACGCTTATTGAGAGATCAGGGGTCGATAAATCTCGCTCATTTAAGGTCTCATCAAAAAGAAATAACGGAAGTGTTAAACTACTATCTTGCTCTAATTCCATGTGCTGCTCTCAAATACTAAAATCGTTAATATGACAGCATTATAGCAAAAATTAATTAAATTTAGCTAAACTGACTGCTGATTTACAGCCTGTTTAGCTATTAAAGATAACCTACATTAAATATTATTTACCAAGGTAGGGTTTCACCATTTGAATGCCAAAAACCACCACTATTGCTTAGGTTTAGTTCATCAATACGTTGTGCTAAAAGCTCTGCAGATAATTCAGGCGAAATGTCTCCGGCATAATTAACCATTTGTGTTTGCACAAAGCCCGGATGAAATAAACCAACCGCAATTTTTTTGCTTTTTAGCTCATGAGCTAAACTGACTGATGCCGCGTTAAGTGCAGCCTTTGACATACGATAACCAATATAACCACCTGAGTCATTATCAGCAATCGACCCTAAGCGACTGCTGATCATGGCAACTTTAGCGTCAATACCTAAGCAATGTATTAACGCATGGGTAACTCGAATTGGTGCTACAGCATTGATGGCTATCTGTTGATTAATGGTATCAAAATCCATCTCTGCCATACTTTCATTATGGAAAATACCGGCATTGTTAATAAGCAGATCTATCTTATGCCCATGTAACTGGTTTTCAAGTGTTTCGATATCTGCTGCATTGGCAACATCGATATTGCTGATCACTGTCACATCTAATTCTTTAAGTTCATCGCTTGGAGTACGCACCACGGCCGTAACCTGGTAACCCTTTGCTAAATATTGCTGACATAAATTAAGGCCGATGCCACGATTAGCGCCTGTAATTACCACATGCTTTGTCATACTTTTACTCCCATTCTATATACACTCTATAACTGAGAGCTTGGGGCAAACAAAAATAAAAAAAGCACCTAAGTGCTTTTTTAGTTAATTAAATTAAGCATAACTAGTTACATTTCACATCATTCATAGCGGAGGTCATAATTGAAAACACTGCGCCTTGTGGATCGGTGATCACACTAAAGCGGCCCACCTCGGGAATATCGGTTGATGGTACACAAACCTTTCCATCTGGCTATTAATCTTGAAACTGGAACTTGGCCGTTTAACACTTGGCTCTTTTTAGTGGCTGTGCCCACCACCAAGCGCTTTACCATTAGCATCATAAAAGCCAGACGCACCATGCTCGATAAATCCTAAGTTAATCATTTTGGCTAAAAATGGGTCGCCTTCGTTATCACCGATATCCGCATAGTCAGTCGTTTGATAAGCATCCCATAGGGCAAATTGCTGCTGTATCGGAGCTTTTTTAAAGTCCACAGTGCCCAACGTTAATGTTTGAGTAAGTTGCGGTTTACCAATACTCATTGCGCTTACCAGCTTTTGATTTACCAACCATGCAAGCTCAATCGTAGTATCACCTTGCACTAATTGATAATGCTGTATTTTCTCGCAGCCATCACCTTGCTCATCGGTTAAAGTCATCTTGGCAATAAAATCATCACTAACTAATTGATATTTAGTACTCCAATCTTGCTGACCTTGCACCTCTGAAGGTTGATATTCAATACCACGCTGCGGTGTTTGAAAGTAACGAATTGGCCGAATTTGCTGATTACTCAACTGTTGCCACACTTCAACTAATTCAAGGCCTTGCTCTGCAACCTGATGGGGTGTTCGCCATAATGTAAACTGTTGAGATTCAGCCACAGCTTTGCCCGCAACTTGCTTACTAACCTGATAGCTTGCTTGCACATATTGACTGTCCAACGCGCACTGCGTGGCACTGGCCAATGGACTTATTAACGCTAAAGATAGGATAATTTTTTTCACTGGATTCTCTTTTCGATTTAATACCGTGGGTCACTGTAATGTGTTTATTTTGCAGATTAATGACAAAGAGCAACTCAGTTTTGAGTTGCTCTTTAGTAAAGCGTATTACATGACAATTACTTAATTTGTAACTTTAGCATCCGCTTGTTTTACTAAGTCAGCTGCATAATCCATCACGTGAAAAATAAAGCTCTGCTCGTTAGTACCTGTTACTAAATGCGCACCAGGGCCAATTGCATAAACACCAACATCTTCACCCGCATGAGTTTCAGATGACAGTGGCACAAGTGCTTCTTGGTGGAAACCTGGACTTTGCGTATCCACATCGGTTAAATCAACACGGCCGGTTACTGGGGCAAAGTCGTAACCTACTTCAGCATCCGTTTCCTGACCTAAATCTCTAAAGCCGCCACCATTAGCATAACCTACGGTGGTGTATGGCATATTATCGGCAGCAAGTGTTGGCTCGGTTTCACCCACGGCAACCACTTTACCTAAAATTGGATTACCGCGTTTTGGGTAGCCTGCGATAGTAAATACATGGCTGTGATCGGCAGTGACAATAATCAGCGTATCTTCAATGCTGGTTTTATCAAGCGCCACTTGCACCGCTTTTGATAACTCAATGGTATCGTTTAAAGCGTTATAGGCATTGCCCGCATGGTGTGCATGGTCAATTCGTCCAGCTTCAACCGTTAAGAAAAAGCCTTTCTCGTTATTATCCAATACATCCAGTGCTTTTGCTGTCATCTCTGATAACGATGGTTCACCTGCAATATCATTGCCACGGTCAGCTTCGTATTGCATGTGAGATTCATTAAACAAGCCAAAAATTTGTTTAGTGTTAGTCACATCAATCGCATTAAAACCTGCTTGATCCATTACGTATTGACCATTTGGATACTGAGCTTGCCATTCAGCAGTTAAATCACGGCCATCAGTACGATCGCCTTCTACCGAGCTTACTGCATCAGCTGAATTATATGCTGCGTCTTTTGGTAAGAAATGACGACGACCGCCACCCATTACCACTTCAAGACCATCAACATTGATCCCAGCAAAACGCGCTTCTAAGTTCTTTTCAAAGTTAACCAGTTGCGATGCAATATCTTCACAATTAGCCGCTTCCGACTCAGGCATATCTGAAACATCTTCCCAATTGCGGTTTGCCGCTTTTGCATACGTTGCAGCTGGTGTGGCATGGGTAATACGTGCCGTTGAAATAAGTCCCGTTGATTTACCTGCAATTTCCGCAAGCTCTAATGACGTTACTAATTCATGGCCTTTACCTGACAAACAATTACCATTAACCACTGCTTCATCAATACCAATAACACCGACATCAGTTTTTACGCCTGATGCCATTGCTGTCATCGTACCGGCAGAATCAGGTGTTTGTGCATCAACATTATAAGTTTTAGCAAACCCTGAAAACGGTAGTGTTTCAAAGCTTAACTGATGTTCTTCACCCATTTTGCCCTGTAACTGACCCGCTAAAATACGCGCAGCTGTTACTGTTGAAATCCCCATACCGTCGCCAACAAACAAAATGACGTTTTTCGCTTTGCCAGACTCTTTAACAATATTAGCAATATTATCTTGGCTACTAGCTAATTTAGTGTGTGCTTCTTTATACCAAGTATTGGTAGTAAGCGGCGCTAACTGTTGTGGATTCAATGAAGTTTCAGCATCGTTACACACTACAGTGGTTGTAGTTACTTCATCTGCATCCAGCTCACCATTTTGATTGCTGTCGTCACCTGTTAGGGTCTCAATGCCACCATTGATACATTGCTCAGAGCCAACTGCAAGCGTATTTTTAACCGTCATTGACTCAATTTTATCGTCATCATCAGAGCAACCCGCTAACGCAACAACCACAGCAAGAGATATTAAGTTAAGTTTTTTCATTGTAATCACCATTATTCTTCTATTAGTTCGAGCGCTTGACTGATAATGTGGAAAATAACATTTTGCTCCACAACGCCTTGTGCCAACTGTGCCCCAGGGCCCTTAGCATGCAATGAAATATCCTCACCTGCATGAGTTTCCGAGCTAAGTGGGACTGCTGCTTCTTGATGAAAGCCCGGTGTTAAGGTATCAACACCACTTAATTCAACACGCCCAGCAACGGCTGCGGCTAAATATGAAGCGTCTGCATCTGTTTCATCACCTAAATCTCTAAAGCCCAAGCCATTTGCGTAACCGACTGTGGTATAAGGCATACCGTCAGCTGCAAGGGTTGGAGTATCGCGACCTACTGCTACAACTTGACCCAAAATTGGGTTACCGCGTTTTGGATAGCCAGCAATGGTAAATACATGGCTGTGATCCGCAGTGACTAAAATAAGTGTTTCATTCGGATCGGTATTTTCTACTGCTGCTTTTACCGCATTGGCAAATTCAATTGTGTCATTTAATGCGTTGTAAGCATTACCGGCATGGTGGGCGTGATCGATACGACCCGATTCAACCGTTAGGAAAAACCCTTTTTCATTATTCTTTAATATATCAATCGCTTTAGTCGTCATTTGCGTTAATGAAGGCTCACCTGCAATATCATTACTGCGATCCGCTTCATATTGCATATGCGATTCATTAAATAATCCAAATACGCGTTTGGTATCGCCATTTATTGCGTCAAAGCCGGCCTGATCAGTAATGTATTTACCATCGCTATACATTTGCTGCCATTGCGCTGTTAAATCACGTTCATCAGTACGATCACCTTCGACTGCACTCATAGCATCATTAGAGTTAAATGCAGCATCTTTTGGTAAGAAATGACGACGGCCGCCACCCATCACCACTTCTAGACCATCAACATCAACACCCGCAAAGCGCGCTTCAAGATTTTTTTCGAAATTAACTAATTGCGACGCAATATCTTCACAACCTGCAGTGACTGCATCTGCAGGCATGTCGGAAATGTCTTCCCAATTACGATCAGCTGATTTTGCATACGTTGCAGCTGGCGTTGCGTGGGTGATCCGTGCAGTAGAAATAATACCTGTGGCTAGGCCTTTAATTTCTGCAAGCTCTGTAGCTGTAATTAATTCATTACCTGCTACAGTTGCACATTTGCCACGTTCAATGTCTTCGTTAACACCAATAACACCAACATCCGTTTTAACACCTGAGATAATAGCCGTCATGGTGCCTGCTGAATCCGGTGTTTGCGCATCGACGTTATACGTTTTTATTTGTGCCGAATACGGAAATTCTTCAAAGCTCAAAAAGCCCTCTTCTCCTAAAGCGCCTTGTTTTTGGCCTGCAAGGATACGTGCTGCGGTGAGGGTTGATATACCCATGCCATCACCAACAAATAGAATTACGTTCTTTGCTTTAGTGGCTGGTGTTGCATTAGCCATCGTTTCTTTAGAGGTTAATTTAGCCTGTGCAGCGCTATACCAATCACTTTTCATTTGGTTATCAGGTAACACACCTGCATTAGCACCCGCTGACAACGCCAGTGTTAAACCAATTGCAGTCGCAATTTTATTAATTTTCATTTTTAAGTTCCATTGATACGATTTGGTCAAGAATGTCTGTAGTAATGAGAGCATAATATTAGGTAGGTTTTGTTACTTAAAAAGTGACTTTATGTTACATAAAAATTAAAAGTTACATTGTTTTTATTTGTTATATCATAACGTTATGATG